>JBCCIS010000013.1 GCA_039028155.1 Pseudomonadota bacterium | reverse complement strand
CGATGCGCGAGGCGGCGGCTCTGCCGCTGGTTGGCATCACTGCCTACGAAGGACTCCATCGGGCAGGTGTCAAGAAGGACCAGAAGGTCCTGGTCCATGGCGGCGCCGGTGGCGTCGGACACGTCGCCGTGCAGTTGGCCAGACATCTCGGTGCTCAAGTTTTTGCGACCGGCACCGGTAGGAGCCAGATGGATATTGTCTCTGGATACGGCGCTACGGCCATCGACTTTAAGACCGAGCCAGTCGCGGAGTACGTGTCTAGGTACACTGACGGTGCAGGTTTTGACGTCGTCTTCGATACGGTCGGCGGTGCGAACATGACCAACTCGTTCGAAGCGGCCGCCCTGAACGGCCACGTCACAACAACCGTTGCGTTGCTGGAACTCGATCTGACGCCCGCCCACTTCAAAGGCTTATCGTTGCACGTCGTCTTTATGCTGATCCCGATGCTCTATGACTACAAACGCGACGACCACGGTGCGATCTTGGCTAAACTCGCCGAGATCGTGGATGAAGGTGGACTAACGCCGCTCCTCGATGAGCAGACGTTTGGGTTCAGCGACGTTGGGTCCGCTTACGATCGCCTGACAAGCGGTCAAGCCATTGGAAAGGTGGTTGTCGAAATCTAGTCTCAAGGCGAAACCATACTGCCGCGGGTACCTGGCATGTCAGGCAATCAGGCCAGGCGGATTACACTAGCAGTGCCCTTGCGTTGCTCTAGCGGTCTTCTAGCTCTCGCGTCTCTGCACTCTTGTACCAAATGCCGATAGGAGTCGCGCGACCGCGAATCATCTGAGCTTCGCCTTCCCGTAGGCCCGTCAAAATACTCAACGGATCCACTTGGTTTTCGCGCACGGCCTTAATGAGAGCGTCACTTGTAACCAGCACGGCGTGCAGTTTGCGGGTAGTTGCTTCCAGTCTACTCGCAACATTAACCGCGTCTCCTAGAACAGTGTACTCCATCCGACGTTCGTCGCCTATGTTGCCGACAATCACGTCGCCGTAGTGCAGTCCTATTCCAACTCTTATCGACTCGCGGCCTTCCGCCAGCCGAGACGCGTTCCAATCTTCGATCTCGGCGATCATCGCGGCAGCGCAACGCAGGGCACGAACTGCATCGTCCTTGCGAGGTTCGGGGGTACCGAAATCGACCATAATTGCATCTCCGATAAACTTGTCGATTGTGCCGCCATGGTCGATCGCCGTTCGGGCCAGCCTGCCATGAAACTCGCGAAGCAACTCGACTAGCTCGTCTGGCTCCAGTCGTTCCGAAATCGCGGTGAATCCAACCATGTCGGCGAAGAGCACCGCGACACGCTGTACCTTCGGCCGGCCAAGTGACCTGTCGCTCGTTGTTAACTCGCGCACAATGTTCGGCGAGAAGTAGCGCGAAAGTGCCAAACGTTGGCTTTCTGCCGCCACCTGCCGCTGAACCAATTGGCGAGAGCGCCAAACTGTCAGCGTTAGTATGAGAGTAACTGCTAGCAAAAAGACCACTTGATTCACGAGGCGGGTCAAGCCGACTGCATATGGATCTAATACAAGGTCCAAGACAGCTTCCAGGCTGAGACCTGCGTCAAGCACGTCCCGGGACAAGAAAAGACGCGTCTCAGGCAGACTGATGACCCAAAGGTAGCCCGTTACCCAGCATACGATGGCGGCAATGCCCGCCCACACAACGAGCGCAGGTTTGTAGCTCAGGACCATGTAGACGAGGAACATCCCCAGATACAGAAATCCGGGCGCACGCAGATTCATTTGCGGCGACCATCCCTCAAGTCCATAGGGATTGGGAACGATGAGCAGGTAACACAGGACCGCCGCATCCAGGAGGAGGAAAAAGGCTATGACCAGCGTGCCGCCGTAGCCGCCCCTTACCAGATAGTACGGAATCGCTCCGAACATCAGAAACAACAGAACGACGCACAGATAGACTGCCGAGCGCTCCAACGGAAGCGTCACCATGACCCAAATCGCAAGCAGCGCGAGAACGATTGCGCGGCCCCGGAACATGTAGCTAAGGCTGGCGCGCTCCTCCTGGGCGAAGTCGGTCCTCTGTTGATCGGACATCAGCTCTCAAAACCCGGCTTTAGCCAAGATCTTGTCCAACCCGACGAACTCGCCCAATCACTCGGTGTCAACAACCTCGTAGGGGCCCGCTGCACGGACGTACAAAATGCAGTCAGAGTCGACCAAGCAAGACAGATTGTGAGAGACGTTGCCCTTAGATCCGAAGTAGCTGCCTGCGTCCAAGATGTTGGGCTTCGACAGGTTACCCGCCGAATGGGTTAGCTGCCCTTGCACCACCACGGCCTTCAGCTCAACACCACCAGCTCTGAGTTCTCCAGTGTACTCCGCCGGTAGTTTCACGAAGGTTCCGCTCAGTTGGCCCTCTTTGGATGCCTCCCAAAGAAAGGCCATCTCGGGGCCCGCTGTGCCAGGGCCGTGGCTGACCCATTTGATGTCAGCTGCGTCGAGCCAAACCACATTAGTTTCGTCGATGTTGACTGGCCGTTCACCATTATCAAAGGCGAGTAGCGGATTTTGCACCAGGTATGGGCCAGATAGAATTTCTAGAAACGCCGTTCCGCCACCTGGACCAACGGCCGTAATGTGAACTTCACCTGCGGGTTGCGTCCAGAACGATCCTGGGCCCATCCACATGTTCTCGGCGTCGGGATCATCGTTGTGGACCGTGCCCTCGATGACGACCGCCCGGTAGGTAATGTTGTGAATATGCGGGGGCGACATGAATCCATCGGCGAACGTAATTAATGCTCCGCTCGGGACATCTTCACGGATATCGCCCCAGAGCACGCCGGCCTGCGGGCTCTCATCGCCACGGGCCGGGTTCAGCGGAATGAACTCGACATCCGAGCGCTTGACCACCTCAACCATAGGGTCGTCGTTAGCCAGACTCTCCCCAATCAACATTCCAAAGACGAGAGCTGCTGACAGTATTCGAGTTATCATAGTGTCGACTGTGCCCATCTGAGTGCGTCGATTGATGCTTGTGCTGTTAACCACATTTAGGCACCAGAGTTTCGATACAATCGGCTTCATTCCGGAAACACTATCCGCTATCAGAGGACAATGAGTCTGGACCCGAAATCCTTGGAGTTGTTTGTTCGTGTCGCTACGCTCGGAGCGATCGGCAAGGCAGGCGCTGAGCTGGGTCTGTCGCGGACCGCTGCAACCCAGCGGATCCAGGAGCTTGAGACCGCGGTCGGCTCCCAACTCCTTCACAGAACAACTAGGTCAGTATCTCTTTCGGTCGATGGCGAGGTGTTCCTCGCCCACGCAAAACGCATCTTGGAAGATATCGACGAGGTGTTCTCGGATTTGCAAAGCGATCCGGCCGCCGTTAGCGGCGACCTGCGCGTTGCTAGCTCAGCGTCGTTCGGACGCAAGTTCCTAGCCCCATACGTCGCCGAGTTTTTAGAGCTGTATCCAAGACTGTCGATTCAGCTGCATCTAAGCGATACAGCCTTTGACATCGTCCAGAATGGCTTCGATCTAGCCATACGGCTTGGCGATTTATCACCATCGACGCTAAAGGCCCGGCGTATCGGAGATAGCGCCCGTATCGTCGTTGCGGCACCCTCCTACATCGAGCAATTCGGCACTCCAAGAACGATTGCCGACTTGAAGACACATAACTGCCTGATTCGCTCTGATGTACGCACTTGGACAATGCGCGGCCCTAGTGGCGTGGTCGAAGACGTCAAGGTGACCGGGAACTTTGCTACAAATCTTGCCGAAGCCGTGACAGAGGCCGCGCTGTCAGGTGTTGGGATTGGTCGTAAGTGCAGATGGGAGATCGCGGAGCATCTCGAATCTGGCGAGCTAATTGCCATTCTCCCCAACTACACTGTTCTACCAGAATGGGGAATCTACGCAGTCCGCTCACCCTCACGCACGCCACCAGCGCGAGTACGCGCGTTCACGGATTTCATCGTTCAGAAACTTCAGGCGGTTGAGGCACTCGCTGAAAAAACGCCTGATTCAACAAGATGATGGGTCAACCTCTTTGCGATCGGTTTTCTAAGTGCTGTCTAGCGCCTCGTGGGATGGCAGTGCGCATGAAAGGGTGGGCCGAGCCAGGGACCCCTTTGTCACCATCAATGTTTGGAAAGGCCTTGGGTGGTGGGCGCACCTGGGATTGAACCAGGGACCCCTACGATGTCAACGTAAAGGGGCGTTCCGCCCCCTCTCCCAAAACCTTCTACAATTCAACTACTTGGCTTCCGTGCATCAACCGGATCTTTCTTCGTATGTGGTTGGTTTGTGGGTGGTTTGGGGTTCAATCTGGCAATATCTGGCAACAGTGAGGACGAGCTGTCGAGCGCTGTAAAAGTCTCGCGACACTGGCACCTCTTTCTCGTTCCATGCCCAACTGAAGGGCCATCCGTGATGGTTTAAAATCCACTCAACGCTAGAGTACGGAAATCGGCAATGTCGATCGATATGTCCACCAAATACCAAAAGCGGACATAAGACATCGTGGAACACAATGTCTGTTCTCCATGGCTTTGCGAAATCTAGGATCGCTGCCCAATCTGCAACATGGAGAATACAAGCGGCCATACCCAGCGTCCTTGATAACGATGTTTGGATACTCTTGTCGGATCGCACCAGCCGTCTCGGCCAGTACTGAGCCGAGCTGGCTGGTGCACCGAAAATGGCGGTTCTGGACCGCGCTATCGGCGCTCGGCGCCGCCTGAACCGGGAAGAGAAAGTCGATATCGTCTACTTCGGCAACGTCCGTTCGAGCTTTGACACGTCCAAGATCGTCGCGCCGGGCCGAAAGGCCGCGTGCTAGGCTTGCCGACTGTACCCGCCATTGGCGGTACATTGTTCAACAGCCAGGACCTGCGTCTACCGCCAGACCGTAGCGTCGAGGAACGAGAGGACGCTGTGGCCGACATCGTCAAAGCGAGTTGCGGCGAGGTCTCGTCGATGGCGCTCTGTACCGGCCAGACCAAACTGCACAACCTTGAGCCCGAAGACATGCGCGCTCAAACGTCGCCACGCGTGACGCTACCGACATCCTGCTGACGGGCAAGCACTAAAGCAAGTGACGCTGCTCTATCCCCGGATTGCGCGTGGATTGAGTTCGGCGGGCTAACCCTCGTCCGCGTCGTCGACAGGCGCGTGGTCGAACCGGGCGAGCCACGCGTCGAGGCCGGCCGGCAAGGGGCTGCGATGCTGCATCTGGCGCAACGCAACGCGCGTTGCCGCGCGCGTCGACCGTGAAGGCGCGGGTTCGTAGCACGCGGGGCTGGCGCTACCGGAGACGGCGGCCATCAACCGAGCCTTTTCGGCGACAACATCGGGGTCGCCCCACGCATCCAGCAGTGCGTTGAAGTCCTCCGCCGCCGCGCCGTCCCACGGCTTTGGCTCACCCAGTGGCGTAGCGATCGGACTCGGCGGATACATGGCAACGCAGGGCATCCACCCTTCCGGTACCGGGACGTTGGCCGAATGGGTGCGACCGCTGGCGAGCAAGCGCGGCAGAACGTGGGTATGCGGGCCTTCAGGCGTCACATCGCGGCCGATCGGCTGATAGACCTCGGCACGGCCAAGCCGGCCGATGGCAACGCGGTGGGGATTGGCGTCGAGGATCGCGGCCATCGCGGGCGAACTCTGATCCAGAACGGACCGGCCGGTTTCGTCGCGCAGGACTTGGATAAGCGACGGATCGTCGGTGCGCACGCAGAAGTCGACGTTGTCGCCGGCAAGGCCCATGTCGAACAGCACGGCGTCGCGGTCGCGCGGACGGATGGCGCCGCGGTCGGGGCCGAGTTCGGTGATGACAGCGCGTTTGTGGCAGCGTGCCTTATCCGTCGGCAAACAGACGACGACACCGTGGCTCCACCGGCCGGGGCGACCGGACAGTGTTTCATAGGCGAGCGCGCGCGCCGGTTGATCGGGTTCCACGCGGATCGCGCCGCGTTCGGTCACGGCGGTCAGCCCGTCGATCTCGGCCGGTTCGTCGGGGCGGCGATGAAACTCGGCGATGGCGCCAAAGGACCCGACGCTGAAGCCAGTCATCGGGTCTTGCAAACGACGCTGCACAACATCGAACACGTCCAACTGCGTCATCGATACGTCTCCTAGTCGTCGAGGTCGAAGTGGATCGGCACCATCACGGATCCGGTCATTGGATGGCCGTCGATATGCGCCGGATGAAAGCGCCACTCGGCGACCGCATCGTGCGCGGCCTCGTCCAGCAGACGGTGGCCGCTCGAAGAGCTGATCTCGATGGCTTGTACCTCTCCGTAGGCGCTGACCGCAACGAGAAGGACAACGCGCCCCTCCTGACCCAGGCGTCTCGCCTGATAGGGATAGTCGGGCGCCTTGTTGCCGAGCGTGCCGTCCGAAAAGTCCGGTGCGGTGGCGGCGCCTGATCCGCCTGGGCCATCCTCAATGCTTCCCGTGACCGCCGACGCCGGCACGGTCGCGTTCGTGGCGGCTGTGGCTGTACGGCCGATGGCGGCGGGCGCCGAGATCTGCGTCGGCGCCGGCACCACGTCGTCAAACGCGCTTTCAGCCGTATAAGGCTTGGACACCGGAAGGGGCGGGACCGGCGCGGCGTCGCTGATGGCAGCAGCCTTGGTCTGTGGGACGAGATCCGGCAGAAAGGCCGTCACCGGCAATGAAGCCGCATCCGTCGGGACCAACGTATCTTCTGGGACGGGATCGCGTGTCGTGACCAGGCTTTCGTGTATCTCCGGTTCGGCGGTGTCGGCTGACGGCGCGTCGACAGCCGTTAGCGGGAGATCGTTGGCTTGCGCCCCGTCTGTCGCCATCCCGGCAAGACGATGGGTCGGGGTCAACGATGGCGTCTCATCGTTCGCCTGTGTGTCCGGACCGCCGGTCGCCGGTAACGCGCCGTCGGCCACAATGTCGACGGTGATCGGAAACTCCGGTATCGGTGGCGCGCGAAGTTCGGCCAGTACGGCACCGAGCACGGCCAAGTGCAAGGCAGCCGCCAGCACCATGCCGGTGCCAGGCCACGGCGCGCGCAGATGCGCGGGCCGTAACGGTGCGAAGGTCATGTCAAGCGTGGTCATGGGTCCTGAGGCACCCGCGCCATCGGGACGATGACGGGCGCGTCGCCGACATGGTCGCGATGCGCCACGATCCCGTAGTGCTCGCGCAGCGCGGCATCGGTCAGCGTCGCCGCCGGCGGGCCGTCGCCGACCACGCTGCCGCCGGCCATCAACACCAGGCGATCGCAGAAGCGCGCCGCGAGCGTAAGGTCATGCAGTACCACCGCCACCGCGACACCGCGCGCCGCCTCGCGGCGCAGCAACGCCATGACGTCCAGGGCGTGGGCGGGATCAAGACCGGCGATCGGCTCATCGGTCAGCAGCACCGGTGCCTGAACCGCGAGCGCCCGGGCGATGACGACACGGGCGCGTTCGCCGCCGGATAGCGTCGTGACCCGCCGGTCGGCGAGGTCCGCGAGGTCGCAGCGTTCCATGACGTCGTCGACGACGTCGCGGCCTTGTGGTGTCAGCAGGCCTGTCTCGCCGTGGGGCAGGCGGCCCAACGCGACCACGGCGGCGACGGGCATGGCCCAGACGACCACACGGTCCTGCGCCAGATAGGCGATGCGGCGCGCCCGTTCGCCCGCGCTGATGCCGCCCAATGGCGCGCCGTCGACGGCGATCGCGCCGCTGTCGACCGTTTGAAGGCCGCACAGGGCGCGCAACAGGGTCGTCTTGCCGGCGCCGTTGGGACCGATGATGCCGGTGACACAGGATGGCCCAACGACCGCATCCGCCCGGTCGACGATGAGCTGTCCGCCCAGCGTGATGGAGACCTTGTCGGCAGTGAGGCGCGTCATGTGCCGGCCCGCCGGCTTTTCAGCAGCAGCCAGAAGAAGAACGGCGCGCCGATCAGGGCCGTGACGACGCCAAGCTTCAGATCCCGTTCGGGCACGATGACGCGGACCGCAATGTCGGCGGCGTTCACCAGCGCCGCGCCGCCGAGCATGCTGGCTAAAAGCAGACGGCCGGGCCGGTGACCGACGAGCGGGCGCAGAAGATGCGGCACGACCAGGCCGACAAAACCGACGGCGCCGGCGACCGCCGTGACCGCGCCAACCGAACGCGCGGTCCCGACGATAGCCAGGCGGCGCAGGTTGATCAGGTTGACGCCCAGGCTCGCCGCCGTCTCTTCGCCCAGGGTAAGCGCGTCGAGCGGCTTGGCGAGGATCAGCAGCATGATCCAGCCGAGAACCAGGAACGGCAGGATAAGCCAGACGTGATCCATGCTGCGGTCGGCCAGCGAGCCCATCAGCCAGAACATGATCTCCATGGCCGCGAAGGGATTGGGCGCCAGGTTAAGCGCCAGCGCGGTCAGCGCGCCGGCCAGGCTGGTAATGGCGACGCCGGCCAGGATCACGGTCAGCGTGCCGGCATGGCGCCCGGTCAGTCCCTGAATGATGATGACGCCGATCAGCGCGCCGGCAATGCCGCCCAACGGCAGGGCCAGGGCGAACATCGCGGAGAGCCCGAAGTAGAAGGCTACGACGGCGCCGAGCGCCGCCGACGCGGTCACGCCGACCACGCCGGGCTCGGCCAGCGGGTTGCGCAGATAACCCTGCAGTACCGCGCCGGAAAGGCCCAGTGTCGCCCCCAGCATGGTCGCCAGGATCGCGCGCGGTAGACGGATCTCGCGGACGATGAGGCCGGTCGTTTCAACGTCGCCGCCGATCAGCGCGTCAAGGGTCGCGCCCAGACCGATAGCCGCCGGCCCGACCAAAAGCGAGACAACAAAAAGCGCCGCGACCAGGATCAGCAGAGCGAGTTCGGTGAGACCGGCGCGCGCGGTCATGGGGCAAGCGACCGGCGCGCCTGGACGAGGCCCGCGACGGCCTTCAGCACCAGCGGCGTGCCGCACACCCACGCGGCATCTTCGATGGTGACGACGTGCCTGGAGGTCGCCCAGGCCTGAAGCGCCGGGTGGTCCAGTATCTGGTGGGCCAGCGCGTCGCCCTCATAGCGTGGACCCAGCACAAGCAGTCGCGGGTCGCTGGAGACCAGGGCCTCAAGCGGCATCTGGCCAGTGCCGGTCAGGCCGCGTTCGGCGGCCAGGTTGGTCAGGCCGGCCCGCGTCATGATATCGGCGGCCAGCGTGCCGCCGCCGCTGGTGAAGCCGTTCGACCAATAGGCGACCGCCGGCATGCCGTCGCCCGGGCCGCCGTCGAGCGCCGCCAAACCGTCCTCGAAATCGGCGATCAGCGCCTCGCCCTTTTCCTCCGCGCCAATCGCGCCCGCGATAAGGCGGATGTTGGCGATGATGTCCTCGACACTGTTGGCCGGCGGTACGTCGAGAACCGGCCGCCCCAGCCGTTGCAGCAGGGCAACCGTCGGCCGTGTCGTGAAGGTGCCGGCGATGACAAGGTCGGGATCGAGCAGGAAGATTTCCTCGGCCAGTCCATGGTTCTGGTGCAGGCCGGCCGCTTCGTGAACCATGGACGAGACCGAGGGATTGGTCGCCAGATAACTCACCGAGGCGATCCGATCGCGCTCGGCCAGCATCATCACCAGCTGATCGGTACAGACGTTCATCGAGACGATGCGCTGAGGCGCCTCGTTCGCATACGCACCGGTTTTGAGAAACACGCAGACGGCGAACAGCAGCAGCGGGATGATGGTCATCCCGCTGCCTTGATCCGATCGATGCCGCGGCCGTCGGCGCATGGTCAGAAGGCCAGACGCAGGCCGGCATAGCCTGCGATGCCTGGTGTGCCAAAGCCGAAGACCTCCTGATACTGCTCATCCAATAGGTTTTCGCCGCGGGCATAGATCTCAACGCCGTCCGCGACCTCAAGCGAGCCGCCCAGGTTGACCAGGGTAAAGGAACCCAGGCGTTCAATCCGCGTCTGACTGGGAAAGAAGGACAGAAAGACGATATCGTCCTGCGCCCCGGTATAGCGGACCGCCAGGTTCAGATTGGCCGGCATGTCCGCGACGTCGAAGTTGTAGTTCGTCACCACACTGGCGATGTGCATGGGCCGGCGCACCAGCTCGGCGCCGTTGGCATCCTTACCGTCGGTATAGGTGTAGGCGCCGGTCACCGACAGGCCCTCCATGACGACAGCCGTCGCCGACACCTCGACGCCTTGGATCTTGCTGGTGCCCGGCAAATTGACCGCGGTATTGCCGCCGCCCTGGATCAGATCCTCGATCCGGTTGTTGAAGTAAGTCACGTCGACGACGAGACGGTCATCCCAGAACGGCTGCTCGATGCCGACGTCCCAGCCGATGCTGCTTTCGGGCTGCAGGTTGGGATTGCCGGTGAACGTCGGCGTCGATCCGAACAGTTCGAACAGAGTGGGGTTCTTGACGCCGGTGCCGACGCTGGCGTGGGGCCGCGTGCCCCATTCGGGGCTGAGCCAGGCGCCCGTCAGTCGCCATGTCACCTCGTTGTCGAACAATGGATCGTTGTCGTCATAGCGCAGACCGGCGGACACGAAGAACTGGTCCTGGTAGGCGCCGCGGTACTCGCCCGCATAACTGTAGTTTGTGATTGATTTGTCGTTGGGACCGGAGAAAGCGCTGCTGGTGAACTGGCTCTCGGTGGTCCGCTCAGCCAGGAACGACAGGCCGTGCTCGGCTACACCTTCTTCGCCGAAGGTTACATCGCTCTGGTAGTCGATCTTGTTGATCGTGCCTTCGGAGGTGAATGTCTCAATGCCAGCAGCGTTAAGGAAATCCGTGTCGACGTCGGTCCGCGCGATGCCGACCTCGTTAGCCCATAGACCATCAAACAGGTCGAGCGACGCGCTGGCCCGGCCGTAACGCTGGATCGACTTGCTGGTCGAAAAGTCATCGACCGCGCCGACGACGACCGCCGAGGCGTCGCCGTGGCGGTGACTGTCGATGATCCAACCGGTGGCGTCGATTGAGAATTCTTGGGTCGGCTGCACGCCGAACGTGAAGCGTCCGGTGTTGTTGCGATACGGGTCCTGCTCCGGATTGCCGTTGCGTTCGTCGGCGACGTGCTGCTCGTCAACCATCAGGCGCTCGAAGGCGCCGCCGACATAGAATTGCTCGGCGCCATAGTTGAACGACACCATGCCGTTGCGCGTGTCGAACGAGCCGAGTTCGCCGCGCGTCACGACGCTCAGCCCATCATCGGGTTTCTTGGTGATGATGTTGATGACGCCGCCGATCGCATCGCTGCCGTAAAGGGCGCTTTGGGGACCGCGCAGGACCTCGATGCGCTCGATCTCAAGGTTCAGCAGGTTGGCGAAGTCGAACTCCGAGCCGCCGGCGGGGTTGTTGGCTTCGATGCCGTCGATCAGAACAAGTGTCTGATTGCCCTCCGCGCCGCGTATCCTGACTTGTGTGAAGGCGCCCTGCGGTCCGGTACGGCTGACGGCCAGCCCGGGCACGTCGCGCAGGACATCGGAAACGATGCGGATCTGGCGGTCCTCAAGTTCCTCTTCGGTAATGACGGTGACGGCGCTGCCGACCTGCTCGGCCAGCAGCGGCACCCGGCTTGCCGATACGACGATGTCGGGCAAGACGACGACCGTGTCGTCGACGACCTCCTGGGCATTGGCGGCGGTTTGCGTCACGACCGCCATGGCGAGTGAGGCAATGAGGGAAGTCGGAAACGTGGTGTTGGTGATGCGCATGATGACGGTACCCCGTGTCTGAAACGTTCGCTGACATGGCGGGGTCGATGGCCGAAGCGGCCGACCACGCCGGTGGGAACGCGGATCGCGAAGCACGACGAACCGTCACCGCCGGCAAGTTGGCCGGTCCTATTTGACGAAGTTGACAAAAGGCCCATGGCGGAGCCCCCCGTTGCAATGCGACCTGCGCGCATCACCGCAACGGAGGACCGTCCCGCCGTCACACCCCGAACGTGCGGATGGGCGATGCTAACGTCGGCAGGTCTCCTGGCTCGCGGGTCTTCGTCGTCGCCCGGCCTTCCCGGTTTCCCAGTGGCACACGAGGAGCGATGACTCTCCGCTTACAGTTGCGGGGGCAGCCAGAGCTTCCGGGTCGTCCAACCCGGCCTCTGTTCCCTTTCACGCCCCTCCGAAGAGGGGACCGACATCGCCGAAACGATAAGTCGCACACGCGCGGCGTGCAATCGCAAATGTTCAGCTGGGAAGCGACTTGCGACGTCGCCTGTGCGTGACGGTTGGACGATCGTCATGGTCGTAAACCGCGGCCGGCGCGGACACGTCTTCCGACAACGGGCTTTGCAGAATGGGGCTTCCGGTGCGGCGTGCGTTAAACGAGATCTCGCGACCGTTTGCGCGTTCAGATATTGATAAATGTGACTGACAAACCACGCTCCACACTTGAGATCGTTCCTCGTTCCGCTTTTGGTCACTAGCGGACATGGTCGAGATACACGCAACATGTCTACTTGTAGAAGTAAGGCAGCCTCAGACTGAGACTGATGGACAGGATGCTCTCCCGTTCGATCTAGTAAACTGCGGTCCAAAATCTGTCGATTAGGACGACACGCACCAAACGCTGACTAAGTCCACGCGCCCTACGGTGTAATCGTAGGGCGCTTTCCGCTAACTGCCTGAAACAAACCCGCCTTAGCGCAACGAAGTCGGATGCGTTGCCAGATATTGCCAGTTGAGAACTGGTAGAGATCGCACGCGGGCGTACACCGCGATCGAAATTGACTAAAAAATTCAAGGAGTTGGTGGTGGGCGCACCTGGGATTGAACCAGGGACCCCTACGATGTCAACGTAGTGCTCTCCCGCTGAGCTATGCGCCCACACCAAGGGGCGACGGTCTTACCGCCGCTGGCGTGAATTTGCAACAGGTTCGCTGGGACCCGCGCGGACCCGCTCAGTCGACGCCGCCGGCGACCACCTCGACCGGTTCGCCGGCGAAGGTGAACGGCACCTTGTCGGAGATGGTGAGGCCGTAGCCGTCGATGTGGCGGTACTTCGCCGGGTTGTTGGTCAGGATGCGGATACTGCGCAGGCCGAGATCATAGAGGATCTGCGCACCCGTGCCGTATTGGCGCCAGTCGCCGGCGTCCAGCTTGTCGGCCGCGCTCTCGTCGCCCTGGGCATAGATGCGCTTGCGGTTAAGGCCGAGGCCCCAGCCTTCGGAACCGCGCAGATAGATCAAGACACCCGCCGGTTCGCCCGCCAGGCGCTCCAGCGCTAAGTCGACCAGGCTGCGCCCGTTGCCGCGCACCGAACCGAACACGTCGTCGATGACCGAGGCCGAATGCACGCGCACCAAAACGTCGTCGTGGCGTTTCAAGTCGCCGTGTACAATCGCCAGATGCTCGGTGTCGTCGACCAGGGAACGATAGATGCGTGTCTCGAACGGACCGTGGCGGGTATCGAAGGGCTTGGTCTCGACCAGCTCGACCAGCTTTTCGTTGCGCCGACGATAGGCGATCAGGTCCTCGATCGAGATCAACAGCAGATCATGCTGCTTGGCGAATTCGATCAGCTCGGGCAGGCGCTGCATGGTGCCGTCGTCGTTGACGATCTCGCAGATCGCGCCCGCCGGATAACAACCGGCCAGCCGCGCCAAGTCGACCGCCGCTTCGGTATGACCGGCGCGGGTCAGGACGCCGCCGTCGCGCGCCAGTAGCGGAAAGATGTGGCCGGGCTTGGCGAAGTCGGCCGCGTTGACCTCGCGGTTGTCGCCCTGGTCGGCCAATGCGCGGATCGTCTTCGCCCGGTCGGCGGCGGAGATGCCGGTGGTCGTGCCGTACTTGTAGTCGACCGACACGGTGAACGCAGTGCCGTGGCTTTCGGTGTTGTGCTGCACCATCTGCGGCAGCTCCAGCTCGCCGACGCGCTGGGCGTTCATCGGCACGCAGATGACGCCGGAGGTATGACGCACCATGAAGGCGATCGCCTCGGGCGACGCCCGGTCGGCCGCCATGATCAGGTCACCCTCGTTTTCCCGCGTCTCGTCGTCGACCACGACGACCATCTTGCCGTCGGCAATCGCGCGGATCGCCTCGTCAATGGAGGCAAATATCGGTTTCTCGGTCATGACGGCCAATATGGTCCGGAAGGCTGATCGCGGCAAGACTCCCATGGGATTCGTGGATTCCCGGCCGAAGACACCCAAACGCGTCAATCTGCTCTATAGTTGCTCGGGCTTAAGCTTCGTGGATCACGATCCATGACCTTTCACGGCATTCTGGAGTTCCTGTCGCATCTGGCGGCGATTTTGACGGCGGTCGTCGCGGTCCTGGCGTCTGCTTTTTATATCCGGCAACGGCGCGCGAAACGCCGCCGCCTGGAGGAGTACCTGGAGGGCGAATACGACGCCCGCCGCGACCAGGGCCAGCGTACACTGATGCACCTGGCGGCCAATCTCGGCATGACGGAGTCCGAGATCATGGATGCCGCGTTTCGCAGCGACCGCATCGACCGCGTCGTCACGACCGATGGCGCCGGCCGCGCCGACCGCATGATGCTCGTCCACAAACCCAAGAAACCCTGATCCCGGGCGGTCTGCCAGACGCCAGACCGGGTCTGGGGTTTTGCCGGGATAGTGCTATGATCGCCGACCAACGCGCGCCGCCGCGCCAACCAGGAGGCATCCATGGCAACCAACGTACCCCAGGACATCCAGGAAATCTGGCAGATGGACCTGGATCACGTGATCCATCCCTTCCAGGACTTCGAGAGCTTCAAGGAAACCGGCTCCGACATCATGTCGAAGAGCGAGGGCTCCCACATCTTCGATGCTTACGGCAACAAGCTCCTGGACGGCTGCGCGGGCCTTTGGTGCGTCAACATCGGCTACGGCCGCAAGGAGATGGCCGCGGCGATCGCCGAACAGGTCGTCGACCTCGCCTATTATTCGACCTTCGGCCAGCTGACGACGCCGCCGACCGCGAAGTTCGCCGCCAAGCTCGCCGAGTACGCGCCGGGTTCGCTCAATCACATCATGTACAGCACCGGCGGATCGATGGCGAACGACACCGCCATCCGCATGGTCCATTACTATTGGAACGCCAAGGGCCAGCCCAACCGCAAGAAGATCATCAGCCGGGTCGATGCCTATCACGGCATGACCTATCTGGCCGCGGGCCTGACGGGTATCGAGTTCGACCGCATCGGCTTCGACCAGGAAGACGAGATCATCCATCACGTCTCCGTGCCCAATGTCTACCGTCCGCGCGACGGCATGAGCCCGGATGAACTCTGCGACTTCCTGGTTCAGGAACTCGACGACAAGATCCAGGAACTGGGGCCGGAGAACGTCGCGGCCTTCATCGCCGAGCCGATCATGGGCGCCGGCGGCGTGCTGGTGCCGCCCGACGGCTATCACAAGCGCACCCAGGACGTGTGCCGCAAGTATGGCGTGCTCACGATCTCCGACGAAGTGGTCACCGGCTTCGGCCGTCTGGGTCACATCTTCGCGTCGGAGCCAGTGTTTGGTCTGACGCCCGACATCATCACCTCGGCCAAGGGTATCTCGTCCGGTTACCTGCCGCTGGCCGCGACCATCGTCACCGACGAGATCTATGACACCATCTCCGCCCCGCGCGACGACGGCGGCATCTATTCGACCGGCTTCACCTATGCCGGCCACCCCGTGTGCTGCGCCGCCGGCCTCAAGAACCTGGAGATCATCGAGGACGAGGATATCTGCGGTCACGTGCTGAAGGTCGGGCCCTATTTCGAGGAACAGCTCAAGACGCTCATGGATCTGCCGCTGGTCGGCGACGTTCGCGGCAAGTGTTTTATGATGTGCGTCGAGAACGTCGGCAACAAGGAGACCAAGGAGGTCTTGCCGCCCGAAGCGCGTGTCGGCGACCGTATCGCCAAGCACGCCCAGGAACGCGGCGCCCTGGTCCGCCCGATCGGCCACCTGAACGTCCTCTCGCCGCCGCTCATCATGACTACCGACGAGATCGACTTCCTGGTCTCGACACTGCGCGCCTCGATCGAAGCGACCCAGGACGACCTGACCAAGGAAGGCATCTGGAAGGGCTGAGCGCTCTCAAAAGGCTCACAATAAAGCGGCGGCACCTTCAAAAGACGGTGCCGCCGTTTCTTTGTCTTAGGCGAGCTCTCCGACGGCTCTAGCCTTGACCGGCCACGACATGATCCGCGTCCGCTCTGTTTCAAGACGGTAACCGTTAACCTCTTCTCCCTTGATATGTCCCCGTTCTGAACCCAGGTCATCAGCTTGGCGTTACGAGGGTATCGAGGTGAGCACAGGGCAACTCAACATGCCCCAGCCCATGGGCGAGGAGAGGATCGGCGGTTTGGGCGCACGGATCGTCGCGGCCGCGTCCTATCCTGCCATTATGGTGCTGGGATTCGTGCTCTACGGCGTCGCGGCGGGCTTCGGTGTATCCGTGACGCTTGCCTCGTATGGCGCGGTTCTCGTGTGCGCGGCGCTGATTACCGTGCATGAAATCGTCCTCCCCTATCGCCAGGAGTGGAAGCCCGCGCGCGGCGAGCTGGGCACCGACGCCGTCTTCATGGTGCTGGTGCAGATCGCCCTGCCCTTGCTGCTGGCGATCACCGCCGTCGTCGTCATCGCCGACTACCTCGACGCGAGTGGCTTCTACGTACACGACATCTGGCCCCACGATTGGCCGGTCATCGTGCAGGTGATCGTGATGCTGTTGGTTGCCGACTTCTTCCGCTACTGGCTGCACCGGGCGTTCCACAGATTCGTCCCGATGTGGCGCTTCCACGCGGTCCACCATTCGCCGAAGCGACTCTACTGGCTCAATGTCGGGCGCTTTCACCCGATCGAGAAGGCCATCCAGTACGCCGTCGACGCGCTGCCCTTCGCGCTGCTCGGTGTGTCGCCGGAGGTGTTGGCCGCCTATTTCGTGTTCTTCGCAATCAACGGCATCTTCCAGCACTCCAACTGTCGCGTGAACCTGGGTCCGCTCAACTACATCGTCGCCGGTCCCGAACTGCACCGGTGGCACCACTCGGTGCGGCAGAAGGAGTCCGACAACAACTTCGGCAACAACCTGATCGTCTGGGATCTCCTTTTCGGCACGCGCTTCCTGCCGCGCGAACGCGAGGTCGGCCCACTCGGTCTGACCAACCGGAACTACCCAACCGGTTTCGTCGCCCAGATGACGACGCCATTTCAACGGGACCTCGAAAACGGCTAGAGCAGATCCTGATTTTATGGAATCGCTGCGCGATAGCATCAAATCTGGTGAATCTGCTCTACCTATGGACAGAGAGCGATCTCACATGGTTCGTCGGAACCGCCAAGCGGTTTCATCCAACGAAGATCCGCTCTAGGTTTGGCCGTGCTTCCGTTCTCCCAAACCCTGACGCATGCCGCGCTGAAGGCGATGCTGGCGGCGACGCAGGCGCGCAACCACCGCGCCCTGCTCGATGCGTCGACGTCGCCGCGCGAGGCCCAGTGGTCCGCGCTCAGCCGCATCCTGACCGCCAACGCCGAAACGACATTTGGCCGCCAGCATGACTTCGCCACGATCGGCGACGTCGACGCCTTTCGCAGCGCGGTACCGGTGCAAAGTTACGAGGACTTGAGGCCCCTTATCGCGCGCCAGGAACTGACCGGCGAGCGATGCCTGACCCAGGCCCAGCCCGTTTTCTTTCACCGCACCAGCGGCACCACAGGCGTGCCGAAGGACATCCCCATCACCCAACCCGGGCTGGACCAGATCAAACAGCACCAAAAGATCTTCGCCTACGCGGTCTCGCGCGGATCGAACGCGCTGCGCGGCAAGATGTTCACGGTCAGCGGCCAGGCAGTTGAAGGCACGCTTCCCGGCGGCACGCCTTATGGTTCCGCATCCGGCCTGCTCTACCAAAGCCAGTCCGGGCTGGTGCGCTCGCGCTACGTTCTGCCGCCGGCCTGCTCCGATATCCCCGACTACAACGCACGCTACCTCGCGATGGCGGCCTTCGGTGTGGCCGAAGCCTCAGTCACCGGCGCCGCGACGGCCAACCCATCGACTCTGGTCAGGCTGCTCGGCGTTATCAACGAGCAGCCGGAAACGATCCTGCGCGCCATAGCCGACGGCCGCTTGCCGGACGTGGTGACCGATCACATGCCGCCGCAGACGACGATCAGGCCCAACCGCTCACGCGCTGACGCGCTGACGCAAAAGCTGAGTGTGGCGGGCAAGCTGACCTATGCCGACATCTGGCCTGATCTCGAAGCGGTCATGACGTGGACGGGCGGCAGTTGCGGCGTCTCGCTTCGCAGTCTCGCGCCGGCGATGCCGGCAGGCGTCAGAACGGTCGAGCTCGGTTATGTCGCCAGCGAGGTCCAGGGCACCATTAACATCGACGCGACACGGAACACCTGCCTGCCGACCTTGGTCGATACGTTCTTCGAGTTTGCCGAGCGCGAGGCATGGGAAGATGGCGCGGCGGACTTCCTATCGCTGCACGAACTGGAAGATGGCGCGGACTACCACGTCTTCGTCACGACGACGGACGGTCTCTACCGATACGCCATGCACGACATCGTGCGCGTGACCGATCGGCTCAACCAGACGCCGATCCTGGAGTTCCTGCAGAAGGGCAAGGGGGTCACCAGCATCACCGGCGAAAAGCTCTATGAGGCGCAGGTGCTGGACGCGGTCACGACGGCGCTCGCTGATCGCGGTATCCAGGCGGACTTCTTCATCATGCTCGCCGATCAGGAAACGGCCGGCTACACGCTCTATATTGAAGGCGCTTCCACCGACGCCGATCCAGCGTTGGCGGCCGACATCGAAACGCGCCTTCGCGCTATCAACATTGAGTACGACGCCAAGCGGGCCAGCGAACGGCTCGCGCCCCTCAAGCTCAGCTGGCTGCGCGACGGCACCGGTGCCGCCTATCGGGCGGACCGCGTCGCCGGCGGCCAGCGCGACGCGCAGTTCAAGTATCTGCACTTGCAATTCGCCCACGACTGTACGTTCGATTTCAGCGCCTATGCAGTCGCCACCTGACGCCGATGCGCATCGAACGTCTCGACGTCTTCAGCTTCCCCGTCCCGTTCAAGGTCGTCTTCCGCCATGCCTCGGCAAGCCGCGCCCGGGCAGAGAACATTATCGTCAAGGCGACGTCCGATTGTGGTCATACGGGCTTTGGCGAGGGTTGTCCGCGCGACTATGTCACCGGCGAAACCGTCGCCGGCGCCACCTCTTTTCTGGACACGATCGCGCCAGCGATTAAGGAGGGCGTACACGACGAACAGAACCTCAAGACCTGGATCGGCACCCACTGCGACATGATCGACGACAACCCCGCCGCGTTCTGCGCCGCAGAAACCGCGATCCTGGATTTGATCGGCAAGGTCAAACAACAGCCGGTTGAAGTCCTCGTCGATGCACCACGCTTGAACGGAACCTTCCAGTATTCGGCCATTCTAGGCGACGCGCCCTACCTCGCCTATCGCTGGCAACTCTATCGTTATTGGTTGAAAGGTCTCCGCGACTTCAAGATCAAGGTCTCCGGCGATCTCCACCGCGACAAACGGAAGCTCCGCGCGTTCCATCACAAATCCGACCCCTCGTTGCGTCTTCGCCTCGACGCCAACAATCTCTGGACATCCGCTGACGCCTGCATCCGCCATCTCGAGGCGCTCGACCACAGTGTCTTCGCCATCGAAGAACCGTTGCAACAGGGTGACCTCGAGGGGTTCGAACGCGTCGGTCACGCCTGTGGCGCCAAGATCATCCTCGACGAGAGTCTCTCCCGGCCCGACCAGATCGCCTCGCTCGACGGCAGCCCTTGGCTCATCAACCTTCGTGTTTCGAAGATGGGCGGCATCATCCGCTCGCTCGATGTGGCGCGGATGGCCGACGCGAAAGGCATTGGCATCATCGTCGGCGCCCAGGTCGGCGAAACCAGCATCCTGACCCGCGCCGCGCTCACCGTGATGAACGCTCACCGCGCCAATCTCGTCGCCAGCGAAGGCGCCTTCGGCACGTATCTCTTAAAGCGTGACCTCACCACGCCAAGCCTGATGTTTGGCACCGGTGGCATACTCTACATCGATCAGGTGCTCCCAATTGACGCTCCTGGTATGGGCCTGGCGGTCAACACTCGCGAGCTCGCTCCAGCATCGCCTTAGGCGTCGGCCAGGTCTTTACCTTCGATCGCGCAGGCGTAAGATGCCGCGGCTCGCGACCCGGATGCGCGCGCCCAAAAATGGCAGTGAGGCCAATGATCAAGAATCGCTGAATGCCGGGGTCGTTCAGACCCCAATCCGTCAATCGCCTGGCGACTGAGTTCCCTTGGACGTGGTTGGCTTGCCGGCCAACCGCCCGGACTTCGGAGCATTTGCGATGCCCTTGCGACCACAAACCATCGCCGCCCTTGATGACGTCTTTGCCGACTGGGATACGCCGTGCAGGCCCGGTATCGCCGCCGGTCTGGTGTGCGGAAGCCAAACCGTTTATGCGCGCACGTTCGGCCTCGCCAATGTCGAACACAATCTTCCAATAACGCCATCGACGCGGTTCGAGATCGGCTCGATCACCAAACAGTTCACGGCGTTTGCAACGCTGATGCTGGTTCAGGAAGGGCGGCTGGATCTGAACGACGATGTGCGTTCGTACATCACCGGCTTACCCGCCTACGATACGCCTGTTCGTATCCGTCATTGCCTCTATCACACGACTGGCCTTTCGGATCGCATGGCCGTGTTGGGGCTTGCCGGGCCGACATGCGACTACACGCCCGACAAACGCGTGTTTCGCACGCTCGCCGCACTCGACGAAACGATGTTCCCGGCCGGGACCATGCACAGCTACAGCAACACCGGCTACGTGCTGCTCGCCTGGATCATCCAAAAGGTGACCGGCACATCATTGCCTGCGTTCTTGGCGGAACGGGTCTTCGATCCGCTTGGCATGAAGGGGGCGTCATTCCCCATGGATCCCTTCGCGTTCTTTCCAAACCAGGCACAGGGTTATCTCGACGGCGATGATGGCCGGCTCTATCGGGCAACATGCGTCAGCGATGTCTGGGGCGACGGCGGTATGCTGGCCAACGTCGACGATATGACCGGTTGGCTGTGCAATCTCGCCACCAGGGACGTCGGGATTGCCGCGCTCCATGACCAGTTCTTCAGCGCCGGCCACCTCGATGACGGCCAGGAACTGCGTTATGCCGGCGGCTGGATGATCCAACGCTATCGCGGCCTTCGTGCGTTCCAGCACGGTGGTTTGGCCGAAGGATTTCAGTCCTTTGTCATCTGGCTGCCCGACGAGAAAGTCGGCGTCGTCGTGCTGGGCAATGTCCGGCCCTATCAGCCTTGGCGCCTGGCGACCCGGGCGATCGATGCTTTGCTCGGCGACACGTCGACCCGTCAGCCCGTCGGTGAGAGAGCCGTCCCGCATCCGACAGAAGACCACGACCATCAGGACCTGGCCGGTCGCTACGTCACGGTCACCGGCTTGTCGGCTTTTGTCGCATGCTCTGGTCCTGACCTCTATGTCGACATCTGGCTCTGGGGCCGGCGCTTTGAAGCTTGCGGCGATGACGTTTATCGCGAACCGCACTCTGGCGACACCGCGACGTTCCATCGCAACAGCGATAACGCCGTGACGCACTTTTCAATGGCGACATCTGACGGCGCTTGTGTGCATATGCACAGCCCGATCAGCACCGCCACAAAGTACGAGACGGCCATCGTCGACGATGCGACGTTGACCGGTTTCGAAGGCCGCTATGAAAACGACGCGGTCGAATCCGTCTATGAGATCGTCGCGGAACGTGGTGGTCTGACCGCGCGCCACAAACGCTGCCACGATTGGCTTCTCCAGCCGATCAAACCAGCCGCTGGCGACACATTCGACGGCGCCTTCGCACAAGACGGCATGTGGCCGGGCATCGTGACGTTCGAAAGGCGCGCTGACGGAGAGGCGACAGGCTTTCGCGTACGCGGTTCAGGTATCAATCTGCTCTTCAGACGGCGGCTGCCGACAGCGAAGGCGCGTTAAACACCGCCCGGGCGATCAACCCGAGCGCTCCGCGGGTTTCGAGCCGACAAAAGACGGCATGGGATGCCTTGCTGCACCGCTAGAAGACCGTCCGAGACTCTCGACTCTGCAGGCTGATACCGCCTGCCTTGATCACAAGCCGCGCTCTTACGCGTTGTCATGCATCTCAATGATCTGGATCAGGTTACCGCAGGTGTCGTCGAGAACAGCCATCCGGACGGGACCCTGATCAATGGGCTCTACGCTAAACGATACCCCGCGGTCGCGAAGCCTGACGAACTCGGCGTCGATGTCATCGACCTGGAACGACGCCGCTGGGATCCCGTCCGTCACCAACGCATCCCTGTAGGGTTTGACGGCAGGGTGCACGCTGGGCTCGAGTAGCAATGCGGTGCCGTCGGGTTCGTCCTTTGCGACGACGGTCAACCAACTGTATTCACCAATCGGGATGTCATCCTTGACGACGAAACCAAGGACGTCCGTATAGAACGAACGCGCCTTTTCCTGGTCATCAACAAAGACACTCGTCACATAGATCCTCATGGCATCCGCTCCTGTGAAGACTGCTGTCGATCGAACGCCTGGTGCATTCCTGCCGCACGGGCCCAGACCTTCACGCATGCACCTTGATCGCCACGTCAGCGCGACGCTCGGCTCGCGGCGGTGGGAAGCGATCAAGAAACGCCCGCGCGCGCGGCAGGGCGTCATGCAGGAACTGCCTGGGTTCGCGCAGCCATAAACCGTCATAGGTCTTCGACTTGGCCTCCGAAACCAACACGTCCTGCGGCAACGCGATCAACGATGCATCCCATCCAGGCCAGAAGTGTCGCGCACGTTTGAAAGTATGCGTGAGAAAACGTTCCCTATCCGCAAAGCCGTGATAGTCGAAGACCCAGTCATCGGTTGCGATGAAGACCTGGTTGCCGATGAAATCCTCCGCGGGTTTCAACCAAAGTACCTGCCGGCCGACCGCGCCATAACGCTCCAGAAACGCATAGGCCAGGATGTGGCAGGCGCCGCAGGCGAAGAAGACCCGATCGGGCAAACCCCACCGCATCACCGGATCATGTTTCGAATAGTTCGCGGTGCGCGGAATGTACACTAGGCGGCGTGCTGCAGGCGGCAATAGCATGACGCCTTGATCGGCACGTCGGCGCGGGCGCTGGCCAGATCCAGGCGCTGTTTGATCATTACCGCCTCCGCCGCTTGGCCACGGCGCACCAGGCACTCATGAAAGCCGTGCAGGCTCCAGACGTTGTCGGGATGCTGGCTGGCGCGGCTCAAGGAGTTGTCCAGGCCCAGGTCCGCGCGATAGACCGCCTCGGCCTCCTCGACCCGGCCCTGTTCCAGCATCAACGCACCCAAGGCATGGCGTGGTGGCTGCATCCAGCCCCATGGTTCGTCATAGGGCAGCGCGTCGTCGCGCCTGACCGCCTCGCGCAAATGCTCGAACGCGATGTCATAGTTCTCGCGACGGTACTCAAGCTCACCTTCCAGCATCGCCTCGGCCACGCTCAGAATGTCGCGGCACGTGTTGTTGTGCACCCAACGGTTCTCCGGAACACGGGCGTAGGCGGCCTGAAAAAGTTCACGTTCGGCTTCCGCGCCCGGGATATCTTCCGAGGCCGCATGCGCCACGGATTTGGCGTAGTGGATCATCGCGGTCGTCGAACAGTAGAGCTCCTGATCGGCCGGCAGCTCCTGATCGATGATCTCCTGCCACTTGCCGAAGCGCACGAGCGCGTGCTGCTTCATGGGAATGTAGCCTTCCAGGAAGTCGCCCATGGGCGGCGATTCCATGCGCAGCAATTCCTCCGGCGTCGTCGCGATCAGTTCGTCGGCCGCCTCGATCGCCGGCTGGTACTGGCCCAGGAACATCGCGCCGTAGATCTTGAAGTGATAGTCGTGGATCCGGTAGCCGGAATAGAAGTTCATGAATCCGCGCTGCTCGAGATACTTGCGATCGGCCACGATCGCCTTGTGATTGCCGTCGACCACCGCGTGATAGTGGCCGCACAGCACGTCGATATGGGTCGGCATGTGTCTCAAGTGACCGGAGTCGGGCACCAGGTCGCGCAGGTTGTCGCCGGCCTTCAGGGCGCGCTCGGGGAACGGCGACATCTCCATCAAATGCACATAAAGATGCAAAAGGCCGGGATGCCGGTTGGCGCCGAGATAATCGAGCTCCTTGAACGCCTTTTCCATCACCTCCATCGCCTCTTCGGTGCCGGCGTTCTCCGCGATGGCGCCGGTCGGCAGATCCCATAGCCGCCATGGCGTGCGGTTCAAGATCGCCTCAACAAACACCGTGCAGACATCCAGGTCGTCGGGGAACGCGCGGAACACCGAACGCATGGCGTCGGCGAAGGCATCGTTCCACGGCTGATAGTCATCGACCGGCTCGCGCGAGGGATAACGCGCCGGCAGCGCCTCGATCAGCGCCTGTTCGACCAGCGACACCTTCGGCGCCAACGCCTGCGCCGCGGCGGTGGCGTCGGCGGCACGGTTCAGCGAGTTCTGAAGGTCGTCCGGATCGAACTTGTCCCATTCCTTGTTGTAGTTCGGGCCGACCGCATAGGCGATGCCCCAGTGCGCCATCGCGCATTCGGGGTCATGTTCCAGCGCCGTCTCGAAACAGACGATGGCTTCTTCGTGGTTGTAGCCGTAGGTCCAGATCAGGCCGCGATCGAACCAGAGTTGGGCCTCGGCCGAGTTCGTCGTGATCGGCCGTGAATAGGTGCCGAGATCGTAATAGTCGTCGTCCATACGTCAGCGCGCCCCCGGCTGATCGGTCCGTTGCGCCGGCCACTATCCCGGACGGCGCGCCGCGGATCAACCCTGTGTCGCCTGCATGACGCACAGGTCCGGCGGCCGCCGGGGTCTTGCGGCTGTGATCGGTAAGTGGTTGTCTTGCCGGCCTGCAACCGGAATGAACCGTGACGACCATCGACGCAGAGCAACCCCAGGGGCGTGACCGCACGCTCGCACTGATAGCGATGTCGCTGGGCTTGTTTCTGGTGGCGATCGACTTCTCGTCGCTCAGCGTCGTGATCGTTGCGATTGAGCAGGACCTCGGCACCACGCTCAACCGCGCGCAGTGGGTGATCAACGCCTACACCGTCGCCTTCGGCGTCACCATCGTTACCGGCGGGCGGCTCGCCGACATGTTTGGGCGCAAAAGGATCTTCATGATCGGCTGCGGCCTGTTCACCGTGTTCTCGCTGGTCGGCGGCTTGGCGCCTGACATCAACACGCTGATCGCAGCGCGCGCGCTGACCGGCATCGGCGGCGCGCTGGTTTGGCCCGCGGTCATGGGCATGACCTATGCGGTGCTGCCCAAGGAGCGGGCCGGTCTCGCCGGCGGACTCATCCTGGGCGTGATCGCCTTCGGCAACGCCACCGGCGCCCTGCTGGGCGGCTTCTTGACCGACGCGATCGATTGGCGCTGGGTGCTCTACCTCAACATCCCGCTGGCGCTAGGTGCGATGTGGCTGGCGCAGGGACGCATCCCCGCCATGCCCGGCACGGGTCGCCAGCGGATCGACTATCGCGGCATCGCGCTGCTGTCAGCCGGTATCGTGCTGATCCTGGTCGGGCTCGACATCGGTTCGGACGTCGGTATTCCGCGCGCGGTCACGTTCGCCCTGATCGGCGCCGGCCTGCTGGTTCTGATCGTCTTTCTAATGGTCGAGCGCGGGCAGGGCGACGCGGCATTGATACCGCGCGACGTCATGCGCATGCCGACGTTCGCCGCGACAATTGTCTGCGTTGTCTTGATGTCTTCGGTGTTCTTCGCCGCGTTGGTCTATGTCCCGCAGTTCACGCAGAAGGGACTAGGCTGGTCCGCCTTCGCGGCGGGGTTGGGACTGCTTCCGCTGTTGGCGACACAGGCCTGCATCTCGCTGGTCGCTGGTCCGCTCTACGACCGGCTGGGTGGCCGGCTCGTCTTGACCGCCGGCGCACTCTTCATGATCGCCGGCATGGTCATGATGTCATTCCTGAGCACGACCGAAGGCTACATGAGCGTGTTGCCGGGCATGATCGTGACCGGCATTGGCATGGGGCTTTTCTATCCCGCCGTCGTGACGGCCGCGACCACGGCGGCGGGCGTGGCACACGCCAGTCTGGCCGGCGGCATTGTCTACATGTGCCAGGTCGCGGCTGGCTCGCTAGGGCTGGGTATCAATACCGCGATCGTGCTGGCGGGATCGACACTGGACGGCGGCATCACCACCGCCTTCGTATTCGACGCCTGTCTGGGTGCAACGGCGCTTCTGATCCTGCTGGTCTTCGTGCGCGGTAACCCGGCTTGCCCGGCCAGACCGTGAACGGCCCCAACGATTGCCCCCTAACGATCGCGCGCCCCTAACGATCGCGCCCCCTAACGATCGCGATACTCAGGCGGCAAGCAGGTTGTCGATTTCAACAGCCAGGCGGCTCAGATGGAACGGCGGCTCCAGCGCGTCGTCCTCAAGCCGTGGCAACGCGCCTTCTTTCAAGGGCGCTGCGGAGAATCCATGCCGGAACAGGATTCTGAGACCGGGAATCGCCGCGCCCGCGCGGCGCGCCAGTTCCGGCCCACCGATACCCGGCAAATCCGTATCGGCAATAAGGATATCAAAGGCCCCGGGCAGAAGGTCGCCCAGTGCTTCGTGCGCATCGGCCACCGCCATGACGGCGTGGCCCTGGCGTGACAAGGCGCGCACAAGATAACAGCGCATGACATCGTCATGCGCTGCTAGCAGGATACGCGCCATGACTTGCCTTAAACGCCCGGAGCCCGCCGACCCCTTGCCGGCGCCGCTGGTCGTGCCGGGGTCAACTTTGTGACCCCTGTTGATGGAACTGGTGACATAACCATGACCATAGTCTAAATCGCTGCCGTGACCGCTGTAAACGACAAGGACGAGGCCAACGTGCCGGAACCGGTCCGAATCCGCCGACCGCGCCGACAAACGCTGCCGCTGGTCATCTCGTCGCCACACAGCGGACGCGACTATCCCTCAGAGTTTCTGGCGCTTTCCAGGCTCGACCGGTTGGCGATCCGCCGGTCCGAAGACGCCTTTGTGGACGAGTTGGCGGCCGGCGCCGTGGCGATGGGCGCGCCGTTGGTGGCGGCGACCTTCCCGCGCGCCTTCCTGGACCCCAACCGCGAACCCTATGAGCTTGATCCCCGCATGTTCGATTCGCCCTTGCCGGGCTGGGTCAACAGCCGCAGTCCGCGGGTACGGGCGGGCCTCGGCACCGTGCCCAGGGTCGTCGCCGGAGGTGCTGAGATCTATGCGGGCAAACTGGAGCCCGGCGTCGCCGAGGAGCGGATCAAGCGCTACTACATGCCCTATCACGACGCGATCGTCGCGCTGTTGGACGAAACCCGGGCCAATTTCGGTATTGCCGTCTTGTTGGACTGCCACTCGATGCCATCGGGCGAGCGCGGCGGTCCGGCCGCCAAGTCGCGCGCCGACATTGTCTTGGGCGACCGTTTCGGTCACGCCTGTGATGCCGAGATCATGCGGCTCGCCGCCGAAACCTTGCGCGCGCGCGGCTATCAGGTGCGCCGCAACGACCCCTATCCCGGCGGTTTCATCACCGAACACTACGGCCGTCCGGACATGGACGTTCACGCGCTGCAGATCGAAATGAACCGCAGCCTCTACATGAATGAGGCGCGTATGACCCGCGGCAGCGGCATGGCGGCGCTGAAGGCGGATTTAGAGCACCTGTTCGGTGTCATCGCCAATCAGGCCCTGCTGCTGGCACCGCCGGCCAACGCGGCCGAGTAGAAGAGCCCGATGGCTGACCCCGGCCGGCGCCTGGCCGATGCCCTGGCACACCACCGCGCTGGGCAATTGGATCAGGCCCTGGCCGGTTACCGCGCGGTACTCGACGACAAACCCGATTCGGCGGATGCGCACCATCTGATCGGCCTGGCACTCGACCAAAAAGGTGAGCACGACGCCGCGATCGACGCCATCGAGCAGGCGGTTGCTCTCAAACCCGCAAGCGGACTTTTTCGCTTCAACCTGGCCCGTGTCCTGAGCGAAGCCGGACTGGTGGACCGCGCGCGCGACGCCTATCGCGCGGCCATCGATTTGAAACCAGGCGACGCAGACGCCCACAGCAATCTCGGTCTTCTGGAGGAAAGCGACGGCAATCCGGACGCCGCGCTCGCCGCGTTCGAGGCCGCGCTGGCCGCTGATCCCGGGCATATGAAAGCGCGCGTCAACCTGGCCCGCATGCTGATCGCCCTGAAGCGCTCCGATGATGCGGCGCCCCATCTCAAACACCTGACGTCCTCGGCCAATGCGCCGGCCGAGGCCTGGTTTTTGACCGGCACACTGGCCGAGGACGCAGAGCGCTATGACGACGCTATCGCGGCCTACCGACGCGCACTCAAGATCGCGCCGGACTTCGAGAAGGCGCGCAACAATCTGGGCACCGCCTTGCTTGGCGCGCAGCGCTACGGCGAGGCGCGTCAGATCTTCAACGCCATCTTCGTCGCCAAGCGCGGCGATGCCGGCGCCGATGCCGGCGTGTTTTCCGACCAACGTTTCCCGGCGCGCGCCAACACGCGGCTTCGTACCTGCCGCTACAGACTGAGCGACGGCGCCGACCAGATCGACTATCTGCTGGCGAAGGATCTGCTCGACCCCAGCTGGGCGGCGGCGGCACAACGCTATCGCGATGCCATCGCGGCCATCGACCGCGAGCATCCCGCCGACAAGCCGGTCGTGCTGGAGGGCCCGGAGGCCAACGCGCTGGCGGATCTTCACGACCACGCCATCCGTGTCGCCGACACCGCGCCGCTGGCCGGTCCCGCCATCGGTCAGAAGAACGACTACGCGGCGATCGAGGATGCTTACCTTGCCGCCGCCACGTCGATCACCACCATCGACGGTTTCCTGAGCCCTGAAGCCCTGAACGCGCTGCGCAACTACTGCCGCCAGTCGACCATCTTCTTTGGTCACAACGCGACGGGCTACGTGACCTCCTACATGGCCGATGGCTTCGGCTGTTCGCTGCTCTATACCGTCGCCGAGGAATTGCAGGCGGCCATGCCGCGCGTCTTGGGCAGCCGACCGCTTCACAACATGTGGGTCTACCGGCACGCCAACCACAGCGGCGGCGTCGATGCCCATACCGATGACGCTTCCGTCACCTTCAACTTTTGGATCACCGAGGCCGACGCCAACCTGGAACCCGAGCACGGCGGCCTGATCCTCTATCAGCGCGAACAGCCGCTCGACTGGGATTGGGTCGACATGAACCTGCGCAAGAACGATCCGGACGTGAAAGCCAAGTACACGGCGTTTCTGGCGGAAGCGCCGGAAGTGCGCCTGCCATACGGCGAGAACCGGGCGATCCTGTTCCACTCCAACCTCTTGCACAAGTCCGACCGCCTGACGTTCAAGGAAGGTTTCGACCAGCGGCGCATGAACGTGACTCTGCTGTTTGGCGAACGCGGCACCTGAGAAACCAAGGGCCACGAACGTTCGGTCGACGCCCGATTTCGTCCACAAACGCTGGGTCGCGTAACAAAACCGTCACGGCGCAGAGCCCAACCCGTCACACTCACCAGCTAGAAAACCCCTGACGGCGCAATTCCGGACCTACACCCAGAGCCGGCGCCGTCATGATCGCCTCCCGGCGATTTAGAACCCCGCCTGCACGCTTGGAGGGGCCGTGAAAACGGCCCCTCCTTCCTTTTTTGAAATGACTCTAAAGGTTAACGGTTGATGATTTGCCGATTTCAAGAAATTGCGTAACAATTCATGCCAGTGTCTTCGTTTGCCACGGCAAACGGGCGCCGATGTTTGTTCATGACCGTCGCGGCATGCGACATGATTCCGGGGGTACCTAACGATGACTACTTGGCACCAGATCCGTCGGTTCGGACTTGCCCTGACCGTCGTCCTTGCCGCGAGCGTCTGGGGCACAGAGGCGGCGCGGGCCGATATGACGATTTGCAACTATTCGCGCGGCCCGGTCGACGTTGCCATCGGCTATTACGATCACGATTTCGACGAGTGGGTGTCCGCCGGCTGGTATGAGGTCAGAGCCGGCAAGTGCGACACGCTCTTTGTCCTGCACGAGTTTGGCCCCGAGGAATACGTCTATGTTTACGCCGAAAGCCAGCTGGGCGACGGCGAATGGTCGGGCGAATACAGCATGTGCATCGACTACGACGCCTTCGAGATTTATGGATGGGAGAACTGCAAGGCGCGCGGTTACTATTCCTACGGCTTCGTCGAGCTCGATGTCCGCAATGCCTCCTCGTTCACCTACGACCTTATCGAGTAGACACGCGGCTTTGGCTGAACTGTCGGAGGCGGTGCCCTAGCGCTTTTTCCGTTCAAGCGGCAACACCAGCCCGCTCCCCCTCCCGGCCACCCCGAGGATACTGCCATGGGTGGCCGGGAGGGGGAGCGGGCTGGTGCAGGTCATGGCTGAACGGAAAATGCCCTAGCGGGATGCCGCTTCCGCCAAGACCCAGTCGCGAAATGCGCCGCAGCCAGCGGCGTTCAAGGCGCCCTTTGGATAGGCGAGGAAGTAGCCGTAGTCGTCCAGCGCGACCGGCGAAATGCGTGCCAGACGTCCGGCGGCAAGATCGTCGCCAACCAGAGCGTCATTCAGCGCCAGCCCCTGGCCATCGATGACCGCCTGTACCCGAACGTTGGGATCGGGGATCACAAGATCGTTGCGCGTCGCCGGATAGGCGAGCCCCGCGGCTTTGAACCAGTCACGCCAGGCATCGCTGCCATCGCGGTCGTGCAACAAGGGGGTCCCCGCCAGCACCGCCTCAAGACCGTCTTTGTCGACCTGCTTGGCGATGGCCGCGCCTGCGGTGACAAAGGCGGGGCAAGGCAGCAACGGTTCAATTTCCAGATCCGTCCAGTCGCCACGGCCCCAACGTATCGCCATGTCAATATCGTGGGCGCCGAGATCGGTCAGATCGATCAGCGGCTGCAGGCGTAACGCAAACCTCGGATGATCGGCCATAAACGTCATCAGCCGCGGCGACAACCAGCGCGACGCGAAATAGGTCGACATGCCGATGGTGATACGCTCGGCCGCGTTGTCACGCAGCCCGTCGATGGTGCGGTCGAGATCGCTGAAAAGTCTCTGGCAGGTCTGCGCCAGCACCCGCCCCTTCTCGGTCAACGCGACACCGCGATGACGGCGCGTGAAAACCAGAAACCCCAGTTCGGTTTCCAACCGTTTAATCTGATAGCTGATCGCACCTTTGGTCAGATGAAGCTCATCGGCCGCCGCCGTGAAGTTCAGTCGGCGCGCAACGACGTCGAAGACATGAAGGCTGTCATAGCTTCGAAAGGCCATGACTAGCGTTTAATATTCTTGAACACTCTGTGCAAATCTTTTCGATTGTGAGCGCGGTACGACTGTCGTTTCCTGGACATCTTCGGCCGCCGTGATGTGAGGCGGCGCGCAGTCTGTTTGATCGCGGTTGGACCATATGCTGGGCTCCGACGACACACGCCAAGCTCTATCGAACGCCGTTGGCCGGCGACGCGCCGGCGGGCGTTCAGCGCGCGTCGCGCGTCGGCAGAACGACGCGGCGGCCAAGCCGGCGACCGTTACGCGGGCGGTACCGACGTACAACCTGCTCGACGAAGAGGCGCTCCAGACGCTCGAACTCCACGCCGATTGGATCCTTAAGGAGATCGGCATCGAGTTCCGCGGCGATGAGGAAGCCCTGACACTCTTCCGCGACGCCGGCGCCACCGTCACCGGCGAGCGCGTCAGCTTCGATGCCGGCCACGCCCGCGCTCTCTGCGCGACGGCGCCGGCGACGTTTCGCATGGAAGGCCGCGATCGCGCCTCGTCGATCACGCTCGGTGGCGATGACACGGTCTTCATGCCCGCCTATGGTCCGCCATTCGTCAGCGATCTCGACAACGGTCGCCGCTACGCGACGATCGAGGACTTCCGCAACATCGTGAAGCTGACCTACGCCACGCCGTGGCTGAACCATTCCGGCGGCACTGTGTGCGAGCCGGTCGATCTGCCGGTCAACAAGCGCCACCTGGACATGGTCTATGCGCACCTGCGCTGGTCGACAAAACCGTTCATGGGCGCGGTCACGGCGCCGGAGCGCGCGGAGGACTCTGTCGCCATGGCACGGCTGGTCTTCGGCGATCGATATCTGGAGGACCACTGTGTCATCCAGGGCAACATCAACGTCAATTCGCCACTCGTCTACGACCACATCATGTCCGGCGCACTGAAGGCATACGCCCGCGCCAACCAGAGCGTCGTTGTCTCACCCTTCATCCTGGGCGGCGCCATGGGGCCAGTCACCCAGCCCGCCCTGCTCGCCCAGGCCCATGCGGAGGCCATGGCCGGCATCGCGCTCAGCCAGTTGGTGCGACCGGGCGCGCCGGTCGTCTATGGCAACTTCCTGACCACCATGGATCTCAAATCCGGCGCGCCGACCTTCGGGACGCCGGAGGCCAACCTCTCGACCTTCGCCATCGGACAGCTATGCCGCCGGCTCGGTCTGCCGCTGCGCTGCGGCGGCCACCTGACCGCGTCCAAGGTGGCGGACGGTCAGGCGATGCAGGAATCGGCCGCCAGCATGATGGCGGGCATCATGGCCGGGTCGAACTTTGTCTTCCACGCCGCCGGCTGGCTCGAAAGCGGTCTTACATTCGGTTACGAGAAGTTCGCCATGGACCTCGATCACTGCGGCATGATGTGGCGGATGCTGAGGGGCCTCACCATCGGCCCGGACGAGCTCGCCGCCGATGCCTTCCGAGAGGCCGGGCCGGGTACCAACTTCCTGGGCACCGCCCACACGCTCGCCCATTTCGAGACCGCGAACTATCTCTCCGACCTCGCCGACACGACGTCCTATGAGCAGTGGGACGACGACGGCCGGCGCGATCTGGAACAACGCGCCCACGATCGCTGGAAGCAGATGTTGGCGGATTACCAGGCGCCGCCCATCGACCCCGCGGTCGACGAGGCGCTGCAGGATTTCATGGCGCGCAAGAAGGCCGCCGAACCCGACCAATGGCATTGAACCGCAACCCCTGAAGGAGACAGATGATGAGCACCGCAAAATGCCTGCGTATTCCCACCGGCGCCGTGCCGGGCCTGGAGCCGACCGACTACATCCCCGCCGAAGGCCTCAAGTCGGGCGAGCCCAACGAGCGCGGCCTGAGCTTCTATGCCGATCAGACCGGCCAGCTCGACGCCGGCGTGTGGGAGTGCGAGCCGAACAAACACGTCATCGAGGCCGCACCCTATGACGAGTTCGTCTATCTGCTGGAAGGCCATATCGACGTCATCGACGAGGCCGGCGGGATCGAGACCTATAAGGCCGGCGACAGCTTCATGATGCCACGTGGCTGCAAATGCACCTGGGACGTCAAAGCGCCGGTGCGCAAGCTCTATGTCGTGCTGACGGCAGAGGACTATAAGGGTTAAGGTCTCCGGGCCGGTCCGGCCGGCCCGTCCACATCCCCAGGAGACCGCCATGCCCCCACCCATCTGTGCACTCGTTGGCGCCGGTGAGGGTCTGGGCCGCGCGCTTGCCGCGAAGTTCGCGCGCGAGGGGCACGATATCGCCCTTGTCTCGCGTACCGAGACCGGCAGCAACGCCGCCGCCGAAGCCGCCGCGATGGCGCGGCCCGACGCCCGCGTCGAGTTTCAGGCGGCTGACGCAACGCAGCCGGAGAGCATCGACAACGCGCTGACCGCAATCGCCGCCGACATGGGCGAAATCGACGTGCTGATCTATAACGTCCGCGACACGTTCACGCGATGCGAGCCGCTCGCCATGACCTATGGCGACCTCGAAGCGACCTTCCGCACCGAGGTCATCGGCGCCTTCGCCGCTGCCAAGGCGGTCATGCCCGCGATGCGCGAGCGCGGGCGCGGCAGCGTCTTCTTCTCCAGCGCGACCGCGGCCTATCGCGGCTCGGCGACCCACCCGCTTTACGCCATCGGCAAGTTTGGGCTACGCGGCCTCGCCCAGAGCCTGGCCAAGGCCTACGCCAAGGACGGCGTCCACATCGTCCACGTCCGCCTCGACTGCGATCTCGACATGCCGCTAATGCGCGAAGCCTATGGCGACAAGTACGACCCCGAGAACCTCGCCAACACCGACGATGTCGCAGAGACCTACTGGTGGGTCCACCAGCAGCCGAAGTCCGCCTGGACCAACGAGGTCGAACTCAGGCCCTACACGGAGACGTGGACGTACTAGGTTCTGGTGCCCTACCCGTCCGCTGCCGGTTCCGGCACGTCGAGGCCGGCGCGGCGCAGACCTTCCATCAGGCCCTCGATCAATGCCGGTTCGATGCCGCGCACCCGGTAGGGCCCGCGCGGGTCGTCGGCGAAGTCGGGACGATTTGCCAAGACCTTCTTCAGCGCTTCATCGGCCTTCTCCGTCTCGCCGAGCATGCCGTAGGTCGCCGTCAGCGCGGCCTGAATGATGTAGTTGTTTGGCAGGTTGATCTTCAGCGCGACATCGCGTGCGTCGTCGTATTCGCCTTCGCGGTATTGGTGCAGCAGCCAGATCCAATCCCACCAGCTCTGGTGGTTGGGGTTGAGAAGCTTGGCGCGCGATACCAGTTCCTTGCCCCGCTCCCAATCGCCGGCATAAGCGATCCAGGTGCCGAGGTCGGCCAGAACAAAAGCGTCGTTAGGATTAAACTCGATGGCGCGCTCTGCGAAGTTGCGGAAAACCGCCGCGTCCTCACCGCGCATCTGGCTTAAGATCGCCAGGGCGTAATAGGCGTCGGGGTTGTCGGGATCCAGGTCGATCGCGCGATAGGCCGCGTCCTCGCTCAGCGCCGCCCAGTCGGGCGGCGTGTCGATGGCGTACTTTTTCGACTCGATATAGCTGAACGCAAGCCGCGACCAGCCGAGCGAATAATCGGGATCGTCTCTGACCGCGTCTTCCAGACAGGCCCGCGCGCGGCGGTGGCGATCCGGCGCGAAGGTCTCGTAGAACCAGAATGACAAGAGGACACATTCATAGGCCAGGAGACTGTCGGGCGCCTTGTGAGAGATGGCGCGTTGGATCTCGGCATTGAACAGGGGCGCGTCGGCCGAGCCGATCTCGGCCGCCACCCGTTTTGCAATGTCCAGTTCAATATCCAGGACATTGCCGATGCTGAGATCCATGTCGAACGGTCCCGGCGCATCCAATTGCCGGCATGTCTCGGCATCGATGAAGTCGGTCGTGACGCGAATGCGTTCAGGCGACAAGCGTACGGTCCCGGTCAATATGTAGTCGGGCTCCAAATCGTTTCGGATCGTCTCGCAGTCGGCGTTGTCGCGATAGCGGAAGCCCGCATCCGGCGCGATCACGAAGAGATTCGAGAACTGCGAGAGATAGGTGTTGATATTGCGCGTCAAGCCATCGCTGAAGTAGGCATTGTCGGGATCGTCGCCCAGGTTCGTGAACGGAATGACGGCGATGCGCGGCCCCGTAGGCAACGCCCGCTCGCCTGAAGCCTCGAACATCACATAGGCGCCAATCAACACCACGACTGCCAACAGCGCGCACAGCGCCGCAACGGGACGCCAGCCGCGCGCCGCGCGCCGCAGCTTACCGGCCTGGCTTTCCGGCCAGCACCAGACCTCGACCGGTTGCGCGATGTTCTTCAGGCGATGGCGTCCGGCCTGCGCGAACCTGGATTCCACCTTGCCGGTGACCTGGTCCATCACCTGGCGCGACACGCAGACGGCGCCCGGCGGACACAAGGTCTCCAACCGCGCGGCGACGTTCACGCCATCGCCCAGAACGTCACCATCCTGGTGCATGACATCGCCGAAGTTGACGCCGATGCGAAAGCGCATCGCCGCGGCCTCACCGAGACCAGCGTTGAGTTTCCCGAGCTCTTCCTGGATCTCTACCGCGGAACGGACGGCCTCGACGGAACTCTGGTACTCGGCAACAACGCTATCGCCTGCGGTGCTGAAGATACGCCCGCCGTGACGTTCGATCACCGCATCGATGATCTCCCGGCGCGCCGCCAGAGCGGACAGCGCGGCGTCCTCATCAATGCCCATCTGCTTGCTGTAGCCAACGGCATCAGCAGCAAGAATTGCGGCAAATCCTCGCTCCACGCGGCGCCTCCTTAAGCGCCAGAGTAACCATCACATACGGAATAATCCACGCTGCTGGCGCCAGGCGGGCCCGTTGTCTTGGTCGTACCCTTCCGTCAGTTCTGCAATTTGATGTGCTCGCGCACGGGGTCGAGCCAGTCGGCGGTTTCCACGACACCCCAGACCGTGGCCGCCGTGACGGCCAGCGAAACAAGCGCGGTGAGTAACGCGACCAGCAACGCGACGCCATCTTCTTCCAGATACGCCAGTGCCAGCAGCATGACGGCAATCGCGGGCAGGTACTGGCTAAACGGCACCGGCGAGATGAGCGTTAGGCCCAGCAGCAGCATGATCAAGCCGGTCACGCGCTTGGTTGTCTGAAACGGTGTCGGCCAGCGCGGTCTGACGAAGCGCTCGACCCAGCGCAGCTTGGGCGCGACGAAGGCGATGGCGCGCGCCAATCGGTCGACGGCGATCTGGCGCCGTGCGATGACGCGCGGCAGGACGGCGACATCGTGACCCAGAATCATCTGGACCGCAGGCCAGGCAATCAGTACGCCGACGAAGATCGACGCGCCGGGCACGAAGGCGATCACGGCCATGATGAAGAGGATCAAGCCGAACGAACGTGGTCCCAGGTGCTCAATCAACCAACCGACCGATACCGTCGTGTCATCCGCTTCATCAAGCAGCGATGTGAGATGCGACGACGTCGGGACATGTCCCGGCGGCGCCTTTCGGTCTTTCGTCAATGAGTCTCCCTAAGGTCCAGCACCTGCCAGACCAGTTTAGTCGAAAAGCTGGCTCCACGTGCCGCCGCCCTTTTGCGTTTCCGAGTAACGCCTGCCCCAGATCAGACCGCCATCGACAACGATATCCTCGCCGTTGATGAAGCCAGCTTCGTCGCTGGCCAGGAACAGCGCCGCCGAGGCGATGTCGTCGGTGACGCCGGCGCGCGGGATCGCCTGGATGTTGGCCAACACCGTCTTGACCTTCTCGACCGTCTGTTCGGCGTCCTCAACCTCCATACCCATGGACTTGCCGAAGATGCCGGTGGCGATGCCGCCGGGCGAGATCGAGTTGACACGCACGCCGGCTTCCCCCAACTCCATGGCCGCACAGCGCGTGAAGTGGATGACCGCAGCTTTGGCAATGCCATAGATCATCGAACCACTATAGCCCGCCCGGTGGCCGGCGACCGAACCCACATTGATGACGCTGCCCGACCCTTGCGCGCTCATGGCGGGCGCGGCGAACTTGGTATGTGCGATGGCGCCGCGCACATGGACCTGGATCGCCTTGTCGAACGCGTCAAGCGGGATGTCTTCCAGTGGCGCCGCCGGCGCCGGGGCGCCCGCGTTGTTCATCAGGATGTCCAGGCGGCCATGGGCATCGAGCGTCTGTTTGATCGTCTTCTCGGCATCCGCCACGTTGCCTGCGTCGGCCTCGATATAGGTCGCGCCGGTCGCCGCGGCGACCGCCCTGCCGCGTTCGGCCCGCCGTCCGGTGAAGACGACCTGGGCGCCTTCATCGATGAACCGTTCGACGACCCGACAGCCAATGCCGGTGGTACCGCCGGTCACCACGGCGATCTTGTTCTCAAGCCTCATGGATCTTCCCCTGTGTCCCATACGTCCTCAGGCCCGAGTGTCCGGCACCCCCAAACCATCCGTCAATCGCGTTGACCGCCTAACACTCCCCCGGCTAGCGTCGCACCGCACAACCAACAAGAGGACGCGAACGCCATGGCCGCCGATGACATCGAGATCGTGACACAGTTTCCACGTGAGGTCGTGGAGCTGCCCAACGAGTGGATCACCCTCGCGGACGGTACGCGCCTGGCTGCACGCATCTGGATGCCGAAAGATGCCGAACAGGATCCCGTCCCGGCAATCCTGGAGTTTCTGCCCTATTGCAAGCGCGACGGCACCGCCGAGCGCGACGAGCTGACCCACCCATACTACGCCGGCAACGGCTATGCCTGCGTGCGTGTCGATATGCGCGGCTCCGGCGAATCCGACGGCATCCTGGAAGACGAGTACCTGAAGCAGGAGCAGGACGACGGCCTGGAGATCCTGGAATGGATCGCCGCGCAGCCCTGGTGCACCGGCAAGACCGGCATGATCGGTATCTCCTGGGGTGGATTCAACGGGTTGCAGATCGCCGCGCGCCGGCCGCCGTCTCTGAAAGCCATCGTCACCATCGCCTCGACCGACGACCGCTATGCCGACGACATCCACTACATGGGCGGCGTCATGCTGAACGACAACATGTCGTGGGGCGCCACCATGTTCGCGTTCAACTCGCGGCCGCCCGATCCCGAACTGGTCGGCGACAAATGGCGTGACCTCTGGATGCAGCGCCTGGAGGCGAACGACCCCTGGCTGATCAAATGGCTCGACCACCAGCGCCGCGACGAACAGTGGCAGCACGGCTCGGTGTGCCAGAACTATGACGACATCGAATGCGCCGTCTATGCGGTCGGCGGCTGGGCAGACGGCTATTCGAACGCGGTGCCGCGCTTGCTGGCGAACCTGAAGGCACCGGCCAAGGGCATCGTCGGTCCGTGGGCGCACAAGTACCCCCACTTCGCGGCACCCGGCCCGCGCATCGGCTTTCTGCAGGATACGCTGCGCTGGTGGGACTATTGGCTGAAGGATCAGGAGACCGGCATCATGGACGAGCCGGCCTACCGCGTCTGGATGTCCGATCCCGTCCCGCCGCAGACCTATTATGACGAGCGGCCTGGCCGCTGGGTCGCCGAACCCAACTGGCCCTCCGACAACATCAAGAACCACACCTTCCACTTGAACACCGGTGGCCTTGCTGAGAGCGCCGGCGACAGCACACCTGTTGCCATCAACACGCCGCTCACCATGGGTGCCGGCCAGGGCGAGTGGTGCGGCTACGGCCTGGTGCCCGATGCGCCGGTCGATCAGCGATTCGACGATGGCTGCGCCGTCGTGTTCCAGACCGAACCCCTGGACGAAGCGATCGAGATCATGGGCGCGCCGGTGCTGAACCTGACCGTCAGCGCCGATAAACCGAACGCGTTCATCGCCGCGCGCCTCTCCGACGTCGCGCCCGACGGCGCGGCGACACGTGTCACCTACGGTGTCTTGAACCTGACCCACCGCGACAGCCACGAACACCCTGAAGCGCTGGAGCCCGGCAAGACCTACCAGGTCCGTCTGCAGCTCAACGACACCGCGCAGCGCTTCGAGAAAGGCCATCGCATCCGCGTCGCACTGTCGAACACGATGTGGCCGCTGTTCTGGCCGTCACCGGAGCCGGTCACCGTCACGCTGACGGCCGGTGCCAGCACGCTCGACCTGCCGGTTCGTCCACCGCGTGACGAGGACGCGAGCCTCGCACCCTTCGGTCCGCCCGAAGCGGCCGAGCCCTGGGATCTCACCGAGGTCGAACCGGATCGGCCATATTCCCGGCGGGTCGAACGCGACGACGTTACCGGCGAACTCGTGCAGAGCGTTTCCATGGGCGGCGGCATGGCGCGACTCAACAAACTCGGCTGGGAGTTCGGCTCGTCCGTCGATCACCGTTTCTCGGTACGCGACGGCGATCCGACATCGGCGCGCATCGACATCGCCTGGACCGTGCGCTTCCGCCGGCCCGATACCGGTTTCGATGTCAGCGCCAAGACGAACTCCACGATTACCTGCACCAAGGACAGCTTCATTTTCTCCGCCGACCAGGAAGCGTTCGAAGGCGACAAGCGCGTCCAGGCGAAGACATGGAACACGGAGGTCAAGCGCGACCTCAACTAGTCTGCTAATGTCGCTGGATGGAGCAAACAGCGTCTGACATGGCACGCGCGGTGCGCGCCAAAGACGTTACCGCGGTGTCGTTGGCCAAAGCGGCGCTTGAAGCGGCGCATACCAAGGCCGCGCTCAATGCCTTCATCACGCTCGATGACGACAGGGCGCTCGCGGCCGCTCGCCATGTCGACACCATGATCGCCAACGGCGACAACCCGGGCGATCTGGCCGGCGTTCCGATCGTGATCAAGGACAACATCAACGTCGCCGGCATGCGGACAACGGCAGGGACGCCGGCGATCGACTACGTGGCCGACGTCTCGGCGCCGGTCGCGGCGAGGCTGGAGGCCGCCGGTGCGGTCATTATCGGCAAGACCAACATGCATGAGCTTGCCTTCGGCGTGACATCAGACAACGCGACCTATGGCACCGTTCACAACCCGGTCGATCCATCGCGTATCCCCGGTGGATCGTCCGGCGGCACCGCCGCCGCCGTCGCCGCTGGCATCGTTCCCGCCGGTCTGGGCAGCGACACCGCGGGGTCCGTTCGTCTACCCGCCGCCCTGTGCGGCGTCGTCGGTCTCAGGCCGACGACATGGCGGGTCGACCAGGCTGGCGTGGTGCCGTCGGTGCCGACCTTCGACGTCGTTGGTCCGCTCGCACGCAACGTGCAAGACGCCGCGCTCATGAACGCCGTCACGACCGGTGCGCCGATGCCCGATCGCCGCGCCATCGACACGCTCCGTCTGGGTGTCGCCAGACCTTACATCGACAATCTTTCACCCGCTGTCGCGACCGCGTTCGACGATGCCTTGGCCACACTGCGCAAAGCCGGCGCGACGCTTGTCGACATCGACCTTACATCGGTCTCGACCGCCAGCTTCGAGATCGGCTATCCGGTCGGCTTCTTCGAAATGAAACGCGCGCTCAGCGCCTTTCTGGCGCCGCACCAGGCCATGACGGACCTGCAGGCGATCGTCGATGAGATCGCGAGCGATGATGTGAAGGCGGTCTACGTTAATGCGGTGCTTGGCGATGACGCACCGGACGAAGCCGCTTACCGGCAAGCCATCGCCCGGATCGGCGACGTCAAAGCGGACTACCTGAGACATCTCGATGGTCACGGCATCGAGGCCCTTGTCTTCCCGGCAGCACCCCTCGAAGCACAACCGATCGAAGGGTTGGCGGAGACCGTCATGCTGAACGGCCAGGCGATCCCGACCACGCCGGCCTATATCCGCAACCTCGCGCCGACCGTCATCTATGGCGCTCCCGGACTGTCCCTTCCCTTGGCGACAAACGGCAACGCCCTGCCCGTCGGATTGGAACTGGATGGCGTTCCCGATGGCGACGCCGACCTGTTGTCCATTGGACTTGCCGTCGAGGCCGCGCTGGCGACGGACTGAGCGATCGGTGACGTAAAGGACGTTGCCATCACCGGCATCGCCGGTCACCACAACCTGGACAACCGGTCAAAAGGGTTGACATAGGCGGCGATCCATCGCCCGATGGGGCGGTTATGTGGCTTTACACGTTACAGCGTCTGGGGCTCGCTGTACTCATCGTATGCTTGGCCTTGCTGATCCTGTTGAGCGCCATCCACATGGTGCCTGGCGATCCGGCCGGCATAGCCTTGGGGCCCCGCGCGACGCCAGAAATGCGCGAGGCGTTCAAGGCCAAGATGGGCTTGGACAAGCCCTTCGTGATTCAATACGTGACCTTCCTGGGCAACGTCGTCACCGGCGACCTGGGTTCGGACGTCTGGTCGAACCGGCCGGTCAGCCGGATCATCGGCGAACAGCTGCCGCATACCCTGGCGCTGACGTTCATGGGCCTGGGCTGGGCGGTGCTGATCGGCATCCCGATGGGTTGCTTCTCTGCCGTCAACCGCAACAGCTGGCTCGACAAACTGACCGGCGTCTTGTCGGTCGCGGTCATTGCGATACCCTCATTCGTCGTCGCGCTTTATGCGCTGCTGCTGTTTGCCGTCGAACTCAGATGGCTGCCGGCGATCGGCGCCGGCGAACCCGGTGATCTCTGGGATCAGTTCCGCCACTTGATACTACCGTCGATTGCAGTCGGGCTGGGTTGGGTCGGCTATTTGGCGCGTATCGTGCGCGCATCGATGCTGGAGATCTTGGGCGAGAACTTCATCCGCATGGCGCGCGCCTACGGCCTGCCGAAAGCCCGCATCACCTATGTCTACGCATTGAAGCTCGGCATCTTGCCGACGGTAGCGCTTCTGGGCGTCGGCATCGGCGCGCTCTTGTCCGGCGCCGTCTTCGCCGAGATCATCTTCGCCCGGCCCGGCATCGGCAAGATGGTCTATGACGCCGTGCAGACCCGCAATTATCCGATCGTCATGGGCGGTGTCTTGGTCACGACTGTTCTGTTCGCCATGGCGACACTGATCGCCGACCTCATCACAGCAACCCTGGATCCCCGTGTCCGTCAAAGCCTCTAGCATAACCACCGCCGAGCCATCGGCCGACGCGGATGCGCCCATCCGGCGCGACCCGCGTTTCGCTTGGCTGTGGCAGCTTTTGCGCGAACCGCTCGGTTGCTTCGGCCTCATCCTGGTCTTGCTGATCGTGCTAAGCGCCATCGGCGCTGACATCCTGGCGCCTTACGACTACAAGGCGCTCAACGTACAGGCCCGGCTCGAGGCGCCCAGTTGGACGCACCTGATGGGCACCGACAACCTGGGCCGCGATACCTTCAGTCGCATTCTTTACGGCGGCCGCATCGCGCTGGTCGTCGCCTTCGTCGCCGTCGGCGGCTCGCTTATCCTAGGCCTTATCCTCGGCATGCTCGCCGGCTACGGTCCGCGCTGGCTCGATAACCTCGTCCTGCTGGTCTTCGATGCCGTCCGTTCGTTCCCCTACATCATGTTCGCGCTGGCGGTTATCACCGTGGTCGGGCCCAGCCTCTATACGATCATCTTCGTTGTCGTCGTGACGTCCGTGCCGGGCTATGGGCGCATCGTGCGCTCGGCAACGCTTTCGATTCGCAACACGGAGTTCATCCTGGCCGAACGCTCGCTCGGCGCCGGTACCGCGCGCGTGCTCGGCCAGCACGTATTGCCCAATGTCGTCGCGCCGCTTTTGATCCTGGGAAGCATGGATATCCCCGTCGTCATCACGTTCGAGGCTGGCCTCTCTTTCCTTGGCCTTGGCGTTAAGCCGCCGACGCCAAGCTGGGGTTCAATCCTGAACGACGGCTTCGGGTTCATCCGCAATACGCCCTGGCTGGTTATCGCCGGCGGTATTCCGCTGATCCTGACGACACTGGGCTTCACCTTCCTGGGCGAAGCGTTGCGCGACGTCTTCGATCCCAAGCTCAAGAAAGATCGATGAGCGACCAAGGGGGCACATCGGCCAACGGCCGCGGCGACAACGTCCTTGATATCAAGGACCTTTCGATCAGCTTCCGCACTGCGCGCGGCACCGTGCGCGCGCTGCGCCACATCAACCTGCAGGTGCCCCGGAACAAGGTCGTCGGCATTGTCGGCGAGTCCGGCTGCGGCAAGTCGACGCTGATCTGGACCGTGCTGCAACTGCTGGCGCCCAACGCCATGGTCGATTCGGGCCAGGTCCTGTTCGAAGGCGAGGATCTGCTCACGAAGCCTGAATCCGAGCTCACCAACATTCGCGGCCAGCGCATCTCGACCATCTTCCAGGACCCGATGACAGCGTTGAACCCCGTCATCTCGATCGGCACGCAGATGACGGACATCCAGTACCGTTCGAAGTCGTCGATGTCGGAAAAGCGCAAGCGCGCCGCCGATATGCTGGCCAGCGTCGGCATTCCCGATCCGAAGGAGCGGCTGAACGAGTATCCCCATCAGTTTTCCGGCGGCATGCGTCAACGCATCTGCATCGCCATGGCGCTAATGATGAATCCGCCGCTGCTGATCGCCGACGAGCCGACCACCGCTCTCGACGTGACGCTGGAAGCCCAGATCATCCATCTGATGCGCGAACTGCAGCACGACTTTGAATGCTCCATGATGTTCGTCAGTCACAATCTGGGCCTGATCGCCGAATTGTGTGACGAAGTCGTCGTCATGTATGCCGGCGAGGTCGTTGAACAGGGCGAGGTGCGCGACCTCTTCCACAATGCCCAGCATCCCTATACCCAGATGCTGTTGGAGTGCGACCCCGCCCGCATCGAAGAGCGCATGCGCAACCTGCCGACCATTTCCGGCAGCGTGCCCGACATGATCGACCTGCCGCCAGGCTGCATTTTCGCGCCCCGCTGTCCAAAGGCATATGACCCCTGCTTGAAAGAACCGCCGGCGACCTTTGACGTGCGCACGGACCATGCCGCTCGCTGCTTCCTGGTGCGCGATGCCTGAATTGTTGGAGATCGATGACCTGCGCGTCAGGTTCCGTGTCGTCGGCTTCGTGAAGAGCCTTATCGGTCAAGTCAGCGACCCCTATATCGACGCGGTTATGCAAGTCAGCTTCCATCTGAAGCGCGGCGAAACGTTTGGCCTGGTTGGCGAATCCGGTTCCGGCAAGACGACGCTGGGCCGCGCCATCATCGGCCTGGTCGAGGCCCAAGAGGGCAGCATCCGGTTTGAGGACAAGGAACTCGTCGGCCTCTCAGGTGGCGCCTACAAAGGCGTCCGGCGCAACATCGCGATGATGTTTCAGGACCCCATCGCCTCGCTCAGCCCGCGCAAAAAGGTGCGCAGCCAATTGAAGGAACCCTTCAAGATCCATGGTGTGTCGGAAAACAATCTGGATCAGGAAGCGCGGCGCCTCCTGAAGCTCGTCGGCCTGCACGAGGGCTTCCTGGGCGCTTACCCGCATCAGCTTTCCGGCGGCCAGGCGCGCCGTGTCGGCGTCGCCCGCGCGCTGGCGCTGAACCCGAAAATGATCATCGCCGATGAACCGACAGCCGGCCTTGACGTCTCCGTGCAGGGCGAGATTCTGAATCTGATGAACCGGCTGCAGGACGAATTGGGTCTGAGCTATCTGGTCATCACCCACAATCTGCCGGTCGTGCGCCATATCTCCGACCGGCTGGCCATCATGTATCTCGGCCGCTTTGTCGAGACCGGACCGACCGACGCCATCTTCGAACGCCCGGCGCATCCCTATACGCTGGGTTTGTTGTCTGCTGTTCCCGAACCCGATCCGGACCAGAAGCGCGCGGAGGTCGAGCTGAAGGGCGAGGTCCCGTCCTTGCGGCGGCGCCCGTCAGGTTGCGAGTTCAACACGCGCTGCCCCTTCGTCCAGGCAAAGTGCCGCACGGAAGCGCCGCCCTATAGCGAGATCGAGCCCGGCCGATGGACCAGTTGCCACTTTCCCTTCCCCAACCCCGCCGACGCCAAGGAAGCCGGCACGCTCTGACGGCTTAGGGCCGACCATACGGTCAAGCGGCTAGAGCAGATCGTGCTTTGACGGAACCGTCTAACGGTTCCACCTAACCGTGATCCGCCCTAGAACTGGGCGAGATAGGCGTCAAGGATCTGGTTGAACTCATCAGGCCGTTCCCAGAACATCATGTGTTTGCCAAGATACTCTGCCTGGGCGCTCGGCGTATTCGCCTTGATCCAAGGATCGGCGACTGGCTGCCACTCTTCGCGCGTCACGTAGAGCAACGGTATCTGCCCCTCCAACGCAACGAGATCCTCCGTGTAATCGAGATAGAAGCCTGTAGCGTTAAGGGATGAGGCAACCGTGCCTGGCGTCATGTTGGCGATATCCGAAACCCACGCGATGTTCTCGGGCGACGGGTCTTCAAGCATCCACTCGGCGAAACTGGCGATAACCGCTTGCCGGTCCTCGACAATCCCCTCGGTAAACCAGCGCGAATACTCGTCGGAATCGTCCCTCAGGTACCAAACCCACTCGTCATAGCTTTCTCCGGCGACATCCGGACCCGTATCGATCAGAACCATGCCCACCAGCTTGTCGGACCCGAACTGATCGAGATAGGCGAGTTGTTCGGTCACACCATAGGACCAGCCGGCAAGAATGACCTTGTCGAGATCAAGCGCGTCGATAAGCGCGGCAAGATCGCGCCCATGCTGTTGATAGGTATGCCCCTCCAACGTTTTCGACGATCGACCCTGCCCACGTGGGTCATAAGCCAAGGCGGTGAACGCCGTTGAGTCCTTGAAATGGTCAAGCTGGTGTTCGAACACATCTGTCGACATGAGCCAGCCGGGTATGAAGATGATGGTGATGTCGCCGGTGCCCGCCGTCTCATAGTGAACCGTGAGATCGCTGCTAAGCTCCACATAGTCTGCCCGAGCGACATTCGACATTGCCCACGCAAAGCTCAAGGCGGCCGCCATCAGGACAAACGTTTTTCGAAACTTGAACATGACGTGACCCTCCATCCTCGATTGCACTGCCAACAGGTACAGACCTATGCTGGCAGCTTCCGAGGCGCACCCTGGAACGAAACGACGGTAGGGTGTTATCCAGTTTGCGCAAACGCCATGGAGCCGCGCATTCATGCAGATTGATTATGTGATCCGGTCGTTTGACGACTTCGATCAGGAATCGAAGTGCATGGCCGCCTATGATCAGGAGTACCGGCAACTCTCCAAGGGTAGGTTTCGAGGCGTCTACCAAGCGATCCATATGGGTCCCGAGCTGACGTTTCATTTTGAACAGAACAACCGCGTGCTCGAACAAAACGGCGTAACGCCCAATGACCAATACACGATCATCTTCCTCCTGAACGAGGGCGTTCCGTCCCGGCTGAACGGCAGGACGTTCTCTCATGAAGACCTATACATCTGCGGGCCGCAATCGACGTTTGATACGGTCGGCCATCACGACCAGTGGGGGCTGGACGAGGGTCTATCAGGACCGCATTTCGTCGCCATTAGTGTTCAGCGTTCATACTTCGAGGCCGAAATTATGGCAGCTGATCCAACTTGCGATCCAGCACACATGCTCAACGGGGCCGGACTTTGGCTGACGGGCGGGAACCGGGTTCGCACGCTTCGACGCGGCGTGTCGCGTTTGCTTGGCGACGTTCGCAGGGCGCGACGCGTCGATGAACGTGCCGCACCCAGTATTCGTGCCAGAACGACGGAGTTTCTAGCACATCACCTCCGATCCATGGTGCCGCCCACACCTGATGCACACCTGCTCTCTTGGTCGCGACCCTATCGCTTGGTCGCTCGGGCCCGTGAACTCATGGAGGACGCCCGCGATACCGACGTCTCGATCGGTAGTCTGTGCCGGGATCTTGGCGTCAGCAGGCGCACCGTCGAATACTGCTTTCGCGACGAAGTTGGTCTTTCGCCTGTGGCGTACATGCGATCGCTCAAGCTCCATCGGGTGCGGCGCGCCCTTATGACACCGGAAAACGCAGACCGATCGATTGGTGATTTGGCAGCGGAAGCTGGGTTTTGGCATACCAGCCGCTTCTCTGCTTACTATCGTGATCAGTTCGGCGAATTGCCGTCGAGGACGCGGATGGCCGGTGCAGGTAGCTTGCGCCAAGCCTGACTATCGCGGTAATCGCGCGCCAGCGTCGATGTCAACGGCGGCGGCGAACATGCGCGTGGCGATCGCATCCAAGAGCTGACCCTGGCGACCGCCGGGATCGACGCCCCAGGCCTTGATGAGGCGGACGGGCACGCAAACGGCGGCCAGCATGCCAAGCCGGAAATCGCCCAACGCGTCGTCGCGCGGATAACCGGCGACACCTTCCTGCAGCAACGCCGCATGCCAGGCGTCGAACGCTTCCATGGGGTGCGAGCGACGCTCGGGCGAGGGTTCGCTGCCGCCCAACAAACGCGTGAGGTCCAACGTCGCGAGCGATTGTTGCGTCAACTGCCAGTCGATGACGGTGACGTCATGCGGGCCTTCGCCAAAGAGAAGATTGTCGGCCCGGAAGTCGCCGTGACAAATGGTCTGCGGGCGGCTGGCCATTTCTGCTGCCAGCCAATCGATGTTGTCGTTCAGGCGCCGGCCCAGCGCCACCGCGTCGGCGCCGATGCGCAGGCCATAGACCTCTTCGAACAGGTCCCATCCTTTTGTGAAACTGCCGAGGTAACGGTCGTCATGGGTCGGCATCCAGCGATGCGCGCTGCTCAGATCCCGGCCTAAGTACTTGGCGTGCAGCCGCGCGATATGACCGGCCGCGCCGATGACTTCGTCATTGCCCAGACCATGAACCTGGTTGCGCGTCTCAAGATGCCCCAGATCCTCCAGGACGATGGCGCCTGCCCTGCCGTCGAAGGCGCCGAAATAGAAGGTCGGGATCCGGATCGGCGCGTCCGGCGCGATCTCCCGGTAGAAGTTGATCTCGCGCTCGAAGCCGTGGGAGGTGTTGACGCTCTCACGATACGCATCGGTCGCCGGTTCCAGCTTGACGACCACCGTCTCCGGTTCGTCACCGCGCGGTTTGTCGTAGGTTGGCCGGCACCGCAGCATCGAGCTCAATGTGCCCAAACCAACGCCCAGAGGTGAAACATCGATCTCGGTGATCGTACACGCAATCGCACCGCTGTCCTGCATCACCGCAGACAGCCAGGCGGCACTGACATCGTCGGGCGTGTTGGGAATCGGGAGCATGTCTGCAGCCTACCCGCTCAAATGTTGATCTTGTCGCGGAACAGGTAGACAGGGCTTGTCCAGGCCTGAAATCCGTCTTCGGTGGTGACGCGGATCCATAACGGATTGTCGCCATCGTCATGCAGCGGCACCTCAACCGACGCCGTGATCGGATCTGGGTCGAGTTCGGGCGCCAAGCGGAACAGATGAACCGCCAGGTCCAGACCGCCGGCATCGATGATCGTGTCATCACGGCCGACTGACGATAGGTCGACGACCGCCGAGACGAAGTTGGTTTCCAGCGCCACGCGCGCGCCCTCGCCTTCGTCAAGCCAAACATCGAACGCGCCGAAGTTGCCGGCGGTGACCGAATCCCAACTGAGCGTTTGATTGTCGTCCTGGCGCAGTGGCCGGTCGGGGTTCCAGGCGTTGATCTCGCGAGTCGCCTTGATGGCGGCGTTCTCAAACGACGCGCGCCCGGTCCATCGCGCCTTGGCGCCGCGGCCCTTCACCTGGGCACCGCGCCAAAGCACGCGCAGACGGTTGCTCCCCGAAGCGTCGGCTGGATTGCGGATGGTCGTTACCGTCTCCATGCCGTTCAGGACATCGATACGTTCGATCGGCGCGCGGGCCTGGACACTGAACTCGAGCGTTACCGAATCACCGGTCGTCGCAGCGATATCGCCCATCGATAAAAACATGGTCGGTTCGCCTTCACCGGGGACGACCTTCGGGTCCAAGTCAAAGAAGGCGAATGGCCGCGAAGCCGCCACGGTCAGATCGATATGCAGGCGATCGCCTGTCGTTGCGTAGTGGCGGCGGCGCTTCAGACAATCGAACCAGTTGTCGCGCGTCAGATCCGACATCAGAAAACAGGTCAAGCCGCCATAGGCGCCAAACTCCGAGGCGCCGGGATAACTGGCACCCGGACGGCCCTTATGTCCGTCGCTGTTGGCGACGACACCGACCCGGTGGCCGAGCTTGAAGCAGTCTTCCATCAGCCACTCGAACGTGCCCCAGGCCGAATGAATCTCCATCGCCGTTTCCAGCCGCGTGTCGTGAGCGTAGGCGATGTCCGCCGGTCGGCCGCCGATGTGGGCATATACCAAGCAGTCCTCAGCCTGCAGCGCGGCGAACAGATCGCGCGCCGTCGGCGCGTCGCTCGCAATGTCGCGGCGGTCGCTGATCAATGCGTGGGAGGAACGACGGATGGCGCGGCCCTCGTTGCGGAAGTAAACATTGCGGTCGCCGCCGACACCCGTGTTGCCCGACCACTCGTATCCGGGCAGCGTCAGGAAGCGACCGTCCTGGTGAAACTCCGCCGTCAATTCGTTGATGTGATCCCAGAACGCGCCGTTGACCTGGAAGTCGTTTGCCTGGTGGCTTGTCGCATCCAGAAACGCGAGATCGCGCGCGAAGGTGAAGTACTCACGCGCCGTGTTGATGCCGACGGATTCACCGCTCTGCCCGTGCATATCGCCCCAGTAGCCGGCGTCATACCCGTCCCGGATCACAAGCGGGTTGGTGACCGCCAGCAACTCGCCGTCGGGCGTGCGGACCGCGATGTCGAGCGTCGTATTGTCGGCGCACGACAAACCGTCGATGACCAGTGCGCGCTGGCCCGGCTCGAACCGCACCGTCTTGGGCAGACCGTCGATCGGATGGTCGCTGGCAAGCACGAGTGCGGTATCCACCTGGTCGGAGGGATTGCCAAAACTGTCTTCAGCCTTAAGGCTCAACCGGAACGTTTCGCCGGGACGGCGCAGGGTCGGCAGCACCGCTTTCCACACCGCCGGCGGCCCCGGCACGATCGCGATGGTGGGGCTTTGCGGTACCGGAATGAAGTGGCCGGTGGCGCAGACATCCGCCAGCACCTTGAAGGCAAACTCCGATTCGCAGAACGACTGCAGGCGGAAGCCGGGTGAGCCGCCCGTCTGATCGCCGATGACGACCTCGATACGGTCGCCCTCGCGCAGAAAGCCCTTGGAAACCGTCACGGTCAGCGCCTGATACCAGGGCCGTTGATGACCGTTCGCGTTGAACGAAAGGTTGAGCGGAACGCCGTTGGAGCTGGTCGCGGTGACATAGTTCAGGCCGGCGGGATCGGTCATCTGTAGCGCGCCGCCGTCGGCGGTAAAGCGGAAGACGATGCGGATCGAACCGGTGTCGTCCAGGCCATAGCGGCCGGTCACATAGGTCAGCCGGAAGGTCTGGAAGCTACGCGCCTCGAACGCGCCCTTCGGCTCCAGGTCGGCATAGCCGAACAGGACCGGATCCTCCGCCGGCCTGGCATCGGAGAAGACTTCGCCAAGGAGTTCCGGCGACGGTTGCGACATGGGGCCTCTCAGCTCTTGCGGCGCGATCGCCGACAACGTCTTGACGTTACAAGAACCGACGGGCCGGACCAATGGCGAAACGCCCGACTGGTCGCTTTGCCCAACACCCGATCTTGCTGCAAGCTGATGGCATGGCAACGGTGCGAGCGGCACCGTCGACACACTGGGAGAGACGCATGCCCAAACCGATTACCGGCGGCTGTCTGTGCGGCGCTGTGCGCTACGAAGCCGATCAACCGCCCAATGAGGTCTACGCCTGTCATTGCCGCTACTGCCAACGCTATACCGGCAGCGCGTTTTGGGCCGGTGCGAAGTTTCCCGAAGGCGCCTTGCGCTTTATCGCAGGTGCACCGTCCAGCCATAGGGCGACCCCGCTTCTGGAACGCTACTTCTGCACGGATTGCGGCAGCTCGATCGGCCTGCGATACATCAAGGCACCCTGGCCAGAGTACGAACCGGGCATGGAAGTGGGGTTGGGCAGCCTCGACGATCCCACGGCGTTCGAACCGGCCTATCACTTCTGTGTCGAAAGCAAACTCGCCTGGCCGCAGTTCGACAAGGCGATCCCGCTTCTGCGCGGCGACGAGGACGAAGGACTGGCGTCCGCGTTCGATGAGGCTTCACAAGCAGACAACTAGGCCAGACCTTAGGCCTTCGTCCAGATCGCCAGTTCGTTGCCGGAGGGGTCGTGAAAGTGTATCCGCCGGCCGCCGGGGAAGTCGTGCCGTTCGGCGATTTCGCCGCCGACGCTCATCACCGCTTTCTCGGCGGTGGCCAAGTCGTCGGCATAGAGAATTACCAACGCGCCGCCACGGGGCGGACGCTCGCTCACTTTGCGGAAACCGCCTTCAAGGCCGGCTTTGGAAAAGGCCATATAGGCATCGCCCCATTCCTCGAACGTCCAGCCGAATGCCGCGCCATAAAACGCCTTGGTCGCCGCGAAATCGATCGCCGGCAATTCCACGTAATCGATCTTCATCCCGATCCCCTTGTTCATCAAATGTTCTCTATCATGCAGCCAATTGCCCCGCAAGAGAATCGCCGGGGCGGGATGTTCAGATCGACGGCGTCGACTACCAGCCGAACGTGCCCTCGCCGCCCTTGAACGGTCCGACGATGGCGGAAGTAATCCAACCACCGTAGAAGTCACCCACTTGCGCATCGACCCGCTCATCGCCGACCCAGCAGGCGTCTACGCGCGAGGCATAGAAGGCAACATAACCAGCGATCGCCGCAAAGCGCGCGGTGGGCTCGGGATATCCCCAGGCGGCGTGTTCTGAACGGCGGTCGCCGACAGCAAGCGTCCAATAGGCGGCAACACCTTTGAACTCACAGAACGAACGCATCTTGCTTTCGCGCAACAGGTCAAGCCGCACGTCCTGGGGCGGGATGTAATAGACCGGCGGATGGCTCGTCTCCAAGACACGATAACCGTCCCGGCTGTCGGCGACCGTCTCATCGGCGAAGACGACACGCAGGTCCGCCTCGACCCGCTCCAGGCGCGGCGGGCGCGGATAGTCCCAGACCGATTCCTGGCCCGGGCCGGGTGCGATGGGTGTGGGGCGGATCATGGCGAGCGGTTATCCTTTCCCGGTTCGCAACCACGTGGTCTCAGATAGCCCACGCGAGCGACACGCTGGCGGCCAGCAGCGACGCGACGACCACCACAGTGAGCGGCAGGCGCAGCCTGGGATACCACGCCGGTGCAAGGCCACGTTGCCCGGCTCGCCGGTCGCCGACGTATGCCGCGATGAAGGCAACGGCCAGTAGCGGCAATCCGGCCAGCGCAGGCAGGAGGAGAGCGAGCCAAGCAATCAGCGACGGTACGACACTCAGCCCAAGACGGTTGAAGCTCGCGCCCGCCGCTTCGTGATCCTTTATGGCCAACCCCCACTGCACACCGCCCAGAAAGGAAAGGATCACCGCGCCGTAGAACCCGAGCGCGACGATGACGGGCGCCTGCGACGCGCTATCAACCGTCAGGCTCGCCACCGCCAGCGTGACGAAGGGGACCGCGCCCGACGCGCCAAGCCAAAGCGCCGGCGCCGGTATCGGCACTGTCGAGGATGCGCTCTCCATGACCGTTTCCGTCGCACGAGCCGTCACGGCGTAAGCCGCCTCATCATCCGCCGGCCGTATCGAGGCGCGCCAGCTGCTCCTCGATAGCCCGTGTCATACGATCGGATGTCGGCGCAGTTGGGCTTGAGAACCAGTCGACCAGGCGGCCATCGCCGTCGATCAGGTACTTGTGGAAGTTCCACATCGGCTTGGCCATCGACCCCATCTCACTTACCGCCCAGGCATAGAATGGATGCGCGGCCTGACCCTTGACGTGTTCCTTGGTGGTCATCGGAAAGTCGATGCTGAAGTTCACCTCGCAAAACTCCTTGATCTCCGCTTCCGTGCCCGGCTCCTGGCCGCCGAAATCATTGGACGGCACGCCCAGCACGACCAGGCCCTGGTCGCGGTAGCGGTCCCAGACTGCCTGCAGGTCGTCGTATTGGCGTGTGAAACCGCAGCGCGAGGCCGTGTTCACGACCAGGACGACACTCCCCTCGTACTGGGAGAGCGGCAGCGGCCCGCCCTCAATGGCGGTAAAGAAAAAATCGTGGGCCGACTGCGATCCGTCAGCAGCCGCAGTCGACGCACCGCCCAAGAGAGCAGCAAAGACCATCAGGCATCGGACAAACATGGTGGTGTCACCGGTCAATCTGTGTCGGATCTTGTTACGTATCAGCGAGCGAACCGGATGAACGTCGCACGTTATGCATGACCAAGCACAAAAGGCCCCTCTCCTGACATCGTTCGGCACGGATGCAAGCGCTGTGGTGATCGGCGCCAGTGGCGGTATCGGCGGCGCGTTAACCGATGCGCTGCGCTCATGCCCCCGCTTCGGCACTGTTCACGGCCTGGCGCGCAGCTTACCGGACAGCCAGTGCAAGCACGGGACTGAGCTGAGACTGGATCTGACGGACGAAGCGTCGATCGCGGCGGCCGCCGCACGGCTAGCGGCCGAAGCCGCTCCGCTTGACCTGATCATTGTCGCGACCGGCATCCTGCACGACGGCGACACGCTGAAGCCGGAGAAGTCATGGCGCGCGCTGGATGGCGCGACCATGGCGCAAGCCTTTCAAATCAACACGATCGGGCCGGCGCTGATCGCCAAACACATGCTGCCGCTACTGGCCGAGGACCGAAAGGCGGCCTTCGCCGTTCTGTCGGCGCGCGTCGGCAGCATCGGCGACAACCAGCTCGGCGGCTGGCACAGTTACCGCGCGTCCAAGGCCGCGCTCAACATGATCATCAGGACGCTCTCGATCGAACTGACGCGTCGTAACCCCTCAGCACTGTGTGTCGGCTTGCATCCGGGCACGGTCGACACGGCGTTGTCGGAGCCCTTTCAAGGCGGTGTACCGGCGGGCACACTTGTCACGCCCGCCACCGCCGCAGGCAACCTGCTCACCGTGCTCGACCGGCTGAACCCTGCCGACACCGGCAAGGTGTTCGCCTGGGATGGCGGGCCGATCGCGCCTTAAAGCAGATCGTCTTCTATCTGAATCGCCTGCGATCCAGATAGAAGACGTGAATCTGCTCTAACCATCTGATCGAGAGCGGATTCACGCGATTAATCAGTGCCACTAAGTGGCTCTGATTAGTCGCGATCCGCTCTAGCTGTCGTCCGACTTGCCGAGCCAGCGATAGACGATACCGCCGAGTGCGCCGCCGATCAGCGGGGCAACCCAGAACAGCCAGAGCTGCGCCAGCGCCCAGTCACCGACAAAGATCGCCTGACCGGTCGAACGCGCCGGATTAACCGACGTGTTGGTGACAGGGATCGAGATCAGGTGGATCAACGTCAGCGCCAGGCCGATCGCGAGCGGCGCGAAGCCGGCCGGCGCGCGTTTATCGGTGACGCCCATGATGATCAAGATGAAGAAGAACGTCAGCACGATCTCGGCCGCCAGGGCCGCGACGATCGTGTAACCGCCCGGCGAGTTTTCGCCGAAGCCGTTGGCGGCGAAACCGGTCTCCAGACCAAATTCCGCGTTACCGCTGGCGATGACGTAAAGCACCGCCGCTGCGGCGATCGCGCCGACGACCTGGGCGACCCAGTATGGGATCACCTGGCCCGCGCCAAAACGGCCGCCGGCCCAAAGGCCCAGCGTCACCGCCGGATTGAAGTGGCCGCCTGAAATGTGACCGACCGCGTAAGCCATGGTCAGCACGGTAAGACCAAAGGCGAGCGAAACGCCCAGAAGGCCAATGCCGACTTCCGGAAAGGCCGCGGCCAAGACTGCCGAACCGCATCCCCCGAAAACCAGCCAGAATGTTCCCAGAAACTCGGCACCAAGCCGTTGTGCCATCGACATCGCATATCCCCCGATCTGCGTATCTGAAGGCCGCACCATAGGCTGCGTTATCGCCGCTTCCAACCCGGGAATTGGCCAAATTTGTCAGTCTTTCTGGCAGAACGGGGTCAGAAAAACGCTTCGACCACCGTAAGTAACGCGGCGATCACTGCGACCCGCCGATCAAGCGCATGATCTCGTCGGATGGACGAACATCCCCAAAGATCCGATAGAAAGTCGTCAAGGTGGCCTCATGAAGACCAAAGGCGTGACCAGCCATGGCATCGGATACCATGACAACGCGATAGCCTAGCTCGACGGCGTCCCGCGCCGACGATTCACAACACACGTTCGTCACGGTTCCCGCGATCAAGATTGTGTCGATCGACCGCGGGTACAGCTGCTCGTGCAGATCGCTCTTGCCCGGAAAGAAGGCGCTGGCGCCTAGCTTGACAGCATGAATGTCGCCTTCGGCAACGTCCAGCTCCGGCCATAACTTCGACAACGGGTTATCGGGTTGTGCCTGCTCGTGAAACGCTCTGGCACGCTCGTGACCAACGATCGCCACCATGATCGGGTCGATCTTGTCACCCGGCTGGACCGTAACCCAGGCGACGACACCGCCGGCGGCGCGCACGCGGCCGGCCAGCTTGTTGACGGTGGGCACGATCCTCACTGTCGCATTATCGCGCTCCATGGAGGCGGCCATGAGATCAAGAACCACCAGCGCCGTTGTTGCCGGATTAAGGCTCTCGAACGCATGCAGGCGGCCGCGCCGTTCGACGACCTTGGCGACAACGCGGCTGTTAAGACCGCTGGGATGGTGTGGGGTGAACATGACATCAAATCCGCTGCGAGGCTGGCCAGTCTTGGCCGACCCAGCATGTCAGGAACCTACCCTCACCCAAACCATTTTGTGTTTGTCGGCTAGTGTTACGCCGTCGCGGCAGCAACCTCGCTCTCAAGATGCATGGCTAGATTACCGGCAAGCGCATGGCTGCTCGCCAATTTCTCGCGCTTCCTCTAAGCGACCCGGATCGGTGTAGACTGGGATTTCCTGAGATACGGCGAAACCATCTGGGGACGTGCGCCATGATGATGCCCTGCATCCCACCCGATCCCAATCCGCGGCCGCCGCGCTTTGCCATGCCGGCGGGCGCCACCGACAGCCACGCCCACGTCATCGACCCGCCGTCGCGCCTGCCCTATGTGGACGAACGTTTCTTCGATCCGCCGCCTGCCCCGCTTGAGGCTTACCAGGCACTGCACAAGGTGCTCGGCATCGAACGCGCGGTGCTGGTGACGCTCTCGGTCTACGGCACCAACAACACGGTCGCGCTGGACGCCATCGCCGGTTACGGCAGGGATCGCGCGCGCGGCATCGCGGTGGTCGACGAAAACGTCAGCGACGATGAACTCGCCAAGCTCGACGCCGGCGGCTTCCGCGGTGCGCGGTTCAATATCGTAATGGGCGGCGGTGTCGGCCTCCATGCCGTCGAATTGCTGGCGCCGCGCCTGCGCGAGCTGGGCTGGCATATCCAGTTGTTTCTTGACGTCCACAAGAACCTCGAGGAGATCGAACCGGTCGTCCGCACTTGCGGCATGCCGGTCGTCGTTGACCACATGGGTTTCATGCAGACGACGGAAGGCATCGACAACCCGGGCTTCCAACGTTTCCTCGACCTCGTGCGCGACGGCATCTGCTGGGCCAAGCTCTCCGGCAACTACCGCATATCCTCAGAACGTCCGTACTATCGCGATGCCATTCCGTTCGCGCGCGCGCTGATCGAGGCGGCACCACAACACATGGTCTGGGGCACCGACTGGCCCCATGTCACACAGGCCGACTACATGCCCAATGACGGCGATCTGCTCGACGCACTCGACGACTACGCGCCGGAGCCGGAACTGAAACAGGCGATCCTGGTCGATAATCCGGCGCGGCTCTACGGCTTCGCCTGACGCGGCGGACGATCAGCGGAAGTACGCGTCGACCTCCGCGAAATCGGGGATGTCGCGCAGAAATCCGAACGTTTCGTGCTCGGCCATCTCCCGCGCGGCCGCTAGCAGAGCGCCATAGGACAGCAGCGCCAGGGCCGAACCCATGCTGATGCGCCGTACGCCGGCTTCGGCCAGCCGTTCCATGTCGACTGCCGCGTCCATCGCTTCAACGGTGACGTTGACCGGTTTGTCGAGCGCATCGCACACGGTGCGGATCATCGCGATATCGTTGATGCCGGGCGCATAGAGCACGTCCGCCCCGGGAGCCTGAAAGTCCTGCAAACGTGCGATGACGGCATCCAGATCATCGCCGCCCCAAAGGAAACTGTCGCAGCGCGCGGTAAGCACGAAGTCGTCGGCAAGCGAGCGGCAGGCCTGCGACGCCGCGGCGATCCGCTCGACCGCGAGATCGTGATCGAAGATAGGTTCAGCGGGATCGCCGGTGTGGTCTTCGATGGAACAGCCGGCCAAACCAATCTCGGCAGCGGCCAGAATGGTCTCGTGAACGGCTTCGGGACTGTCGCCGAACCCCTTTTCCAGATCGGCCGACACCGGCAGCGGCGTCGCCGCGACGATGGTGCGGCAGTGGTCCAGCACGAGATCGCGGGTCATCGCGCCGTCGCGCAGCCCATGGGCATGCGCCATGCCGGCGCTGGTCGTCGCCAGCGCCTTGAAGCCGATGGCGGCCAGCAGCCGTGCCGAGCCAGCATCCCAGGGGTTGGGTATGATGAAGGCTCCCGGCGCTTCGTGCAGCGCGCGGAACGTATCAACAGTCTGACCCATTGCCGCCACTCCCTCTCGATCGTGGCAGGCAGTCTAGGCTCCCTCTCCTGACAGCGTTATGCCAGGAGTGCTGACAGCGAGGTTGCAGGAACACCGCGCAGCGCCTTGACCAGACGCTTACGCCTTCACGAAGTTCGATGCGCCGTACACCGTCAGAAACGTGCAGCCGTCCTGACCGCTGCAAAAATCCTTGTCCATCGTGCCGGTTTCGGCAGCGCTCGCCCAGCCCGGCCGCAGCAGCTTGCCGTTCTGGGTCGCCTCGCCCTCGATCATGTAGACGAACTCCGGGGCTTCATGCACGTGGTCGGGATAGGGGGTGAAAGGTGCGAACCGGTAGAGCTCCATGGTCTGGCCATTGACCGTGCCCAGGGCCATAACCTCGACACCGTCGGCATTCGGGCTTGGTTGCCACGGTGTCGATGCGGTATCGGTGAAAACGAAGCGCGGTGCCACGGGTCCGTCCTCCTTCTTTGATCAGAAGCGGCCCGGCGGCGGCGCGACACCCCGTCGAATTGCCCCCGGCCGGGCCTGTCACTAGAGTTCACGTGACCCGGCCAGCCTGGCACCGGACAGGCGGCGCGGTGAAACGATGAATGCTGGGGCAAGGGGTTAACGGACGTTATGCGAGGCCTGCGCAAAGACCTGCCGCCGCTGGATCTTCTGGTCGCCTTCGAGGCGGCGGCACGTCACGGCAGCTTCACAGCCGCTGCCGACGAGATCAGCCTGACGCAGGCCGCCGTCAGCCGCCAGATCCGCCTGTTGGAGGAAAGCCTCGGGCAGCAACTTTTCATGCGCGGCCACCGCTCCGTCCAGCTGAGCGCGGAAGGGCGGATGTTCCTCGAAGAGGTCACGATCGCGCTCAACCATATCGCCAACGCCGCTCGCAACATCCGCGAAACCCCACACAAGGAAAGGGTGTCGGTCGCGGCGACCCACTCCATCTCGACCCTGTGGCTGTTGCCGCGCATCAAGTCCTATGCCGACGTCGATGCGACCTGCGACGTCGTCTTGTTCTCATCCGATATCGACGACGATTGTCTGTCGGAGGATGTCGACATGATCATCCTGCGCGGCGACGGCAATTGGAGCGGCTACCATGCGCACCGGCTGTTGGACGAGGAGATCTTCCCGGTCTGCAGCCCAGGCTATTTGGCCACGGCGCCGGCGCTGACCTCGCCCGCTGATCTGCTGAACCACCGTTTGATCGACGTCGCCGCCGGTCACGATGAATGGGTCAACTGGCGCATCTGGCTGACCGAAGCAGGCATCGGTCCCCTACCGGAGCAGCGCCATCTCCAGGTCAATACCTATCCCCTGGCCATCCAGGCGGCGCGCGATGGGCTGGGTGTGGCGCTTGGCTGGAGACACCTGATTGACGCCGCGGTCGACAGCGGCGATCTGGTCCGCCCCCTTGCTGACACGCTAACGACACGGGATGGCTATTACCTGCTGGTCAGAAAGGAGCGCATCCCGTCAACCCATGCCCAGGTGTTTCAGGACTGGTTGATTGCCGCAGCCACCTAAGCCACCACGTTCAGCTTGTGACCCTGTTTCCGTCTTGTTGTCGCCGCGCAACCGCCACCGCAACAAAACGCAAGACAACAGATGTTCCACAATACTCGGCAGCACCGGGCGTCGTGCCCCACCGTTGACCGCGACCTCAGCGAGCCGACTGCCGACACTGCGGGATCAAACGTTATCAACGAACGAAAAAAGGCCCGGGACGACAACGCCGTCCCGGGCCCCTTGGTTGGCTCGCTCGCCGGATCAGGCCAGCCAGAACTCGACCGCGGTCTCCAGCGTCGCAACGTCGATGTCGGCGGAGACGCCGCGCAGCTCGATGGTGCCGCCGGGATGCTCGATCTCCAGGCTGTGGAACCGGGTCTCGCCCAAGGTCACAACTCCGGCGTCGACCAGATCCTTGACCTCGACCTTGCCGGGATCGTTGAGCGCCTGGATATCGGCCAGGACGTCGGGATCGCCGCCGCGAAGATCCAGCACCAGCTTGTCACCCTGCTTCAGGCTGAAATCCTTGACGACATCATGGCCCTCATCCGGGTTGAACGGGTTAAAGACAAACATGTCGGCATCGCGTCCGCCCTTCAGATAGTCGTTGCCGGACCCGCCAATGACAATGTCCTCGCCGCGCCCGCCGCTGACGTAATCGTTGCCGTCACCGCCAAGCACGGTGTCGTCGCCGCGGCCACCGAAAACGTAGTCACGGTCATCGCCGCCGTTGACATAGTCATTGTCGCGACCGCCTGAGAGCCAGTCGCGGCCGTCGCCGCCATTGATCAGATCCTCGCCACGGCCGCCGAAGACCTTGTCGTTGCCGCCGCCGGCAAAGGCGAAGTCGTCACCGCTGCCCAGGAAGATCTTCTCCCTGGCATCGCTGCCGATGACCGCGTCGGAACCTCGGCCGGTCCACACGAAACCGCCGTCGGCAAAGGTGAAGTCGACCGGGCTCAACACCCCGTCGATGACCTGCACCGTACCGTTATCGGCCGGCAGATCGGTCAGGCCCGGCACGTAGGCGGGATCGGCAAGACCGGGCTCCTGATCGCCAAGGGTATTGCCGTCTGGAACCAGATCGGTGCCGGCCAGTGTCTGGACCGAATCAAGCGCCTGGATCTCGCTGACCGACTTTTGGCCGACGGAGATGTGAAACTCCAGAACGCCACGCAAGAAAGCGGCGGGATCATCCGCCGGCGACAGTGCGGCGGATGCCGCGACCAGGGCCGATGTCGCCTCGGCCTCGGTGTTGACCGATGGGTCGAAGACCCGGGCCAGGCCGATGAAAGCCTCATCGGTCGGCGCGAAAACGGTCAGGTTTTGGGTTGGATCGAACGCCGCGTTCACCAAGCCCGTACTATCCGGATCGGCGGTTTGCAGAGCGGCCAGAAGGATGTCGAAAGCCTGCAGACCGTTGCCACCGGAATTGGCGAGGACAATGTCCCCAATCGTGTTGCTCATCAAGGCACTCCCTGAGTGGAAATGACCTTCCCCAGAACGAGCGTAGGTCGGAAACATCACCGCGGATCACAGCCAGTCATAACAAGGCCGTGAACACCGACGTTTTACGCCAAAAAAATGCGCAGGCGTGAACGGAAGTTGCACGCCCGTGATTTCCCGTTCACCGCGTGTAAATCGACCGCCCGTCCGACTGTCCATCCGGTGATAGGACGATGACGCCCGGACGCGATTCGCGCGCCGGGCGTGCTCCCTCAGTAGGTCTGTTCGACGTAGAGATTATCCGGCAGGACCTTACGCTCGTAGTCGGGATTGGAGACCCGGTCGGGCAAGACGACGGGATCGTGCGGAACGTCGGCATAGGGTATCTGGCGCAACAGGTGGTTGATGCAGTTCAACCGCGCCCGCTTCTTGTCGTCGCCCTCGACGATGAACCACGGCGCCTCCGGTATGTTGGTTCTTTCGAACATCTCCTCCTTGACCTTGGTGTACTGCTCCCAGCGCACCCGCGACTGCAGGTCCATCGGGCTCAGCTTCCACTGTTTCAAGGGGTCGTGGATGCGCATCAAGAAGCGCAGTTGCTGTTCCTGGTCGGTAATCGAGAACCAGTATTTGATAAGCTTGATGCCGGAGCGCGCCAGCATGCGCTCAAACTCCGGCACGTCGTGGAAGAACTGGTCGACCTCGTCCGACGATGCGAAGTCCATGACCCTCTCGACGCCGGCGCGGTTGTACCAGGAACGGTCGAACAGCACGATCTCGCCCGCCCCGGGCAGGTGCGGCACATATCGCTGGAAGTACCATTGCGACTTTTCGCGTTCGCTTGGCGCCGGCAGCGCGACCGTGCGGCAGACGCGCGGGTTCAGGCGCTGGGTGATGCGTTTGATAACGCCACCCTTGCCGGCGGCATCACGGCCCTCGAAGATCACGACCATCTTGTAGCCGGTCTCGACGATCCAATCCTGCATCTTCACCAGTTCGGCCTGCAGACGCAGCAGCTCGTGGAAATAGGTGCGCCGGTCAAGTGTCGACTTGTGCTTGAGATCGGTGATCTGTTTGAGCTCTCGGGCGATACGCTCGTCATCAATCTCCATCTCGAGCTCTTCATCAAAGCTATCTTGCAGCTCCGCCTCGACCCAACTCTGTTCCCTCGGCTTGTTCATACTCTCGTTCTTCCCCTGCTCCGTTCGGTACGCGATGAATCCGAGAAGCGTCGCCGTGCTCCCGAAAGCAGAACCTATGACAACATTGCATCCATTGTGTGACCGGCAGCAAAGCGATCGGCTTTCGCCACCGATTTGCGTCAGGTCACACGAAGCCAGCGACCACGGGCGTTGCATCGCGATGCCGTGATGCCGCCCATTCTGGCCATCTGAGGTTCCTCGCGAACTCGCATTATGGTCAGCTTCGGACATCATGCCAACACGCGCCGGCAAACGAGCGAGGGTCGCCGATAAACTGCCCCTGGCGGCGCGGGGCTGCCCCGTGCAGTATCGCTAGCCTGGGCGGTCTAGCCGGTGTCTCGTCTAACCGCCCCGAACCGATCTAGGGAGATGGTGATGGAGTCGATCACGGTGCCGGCCGGGCATGGCCGCGCGTTCAAGCTTTCCGAGGGCCAGCGCCTTCGCGTTACAACACCGAAGGGCCAGCAGTCCGCTGACTTCTTCGCCTTCCGCGACGGCGACATGACCGACTGGCTGTCGCCGCTGCACACGTGGATGCCAACACGCGCGCTGCACCCCAGAGTCGGCGACACCTTCTTGAGCCGTATGCGCGAGCCCATGCTCGACTTCATCGAGGATGGCGCCGAGGGGATCCACGACCTGCTGATCGCGCCGTGCGATCCCATCCGCTATGCGCAGTTCGGCGATAAGGACCACCGAAGCTGCATCGGGAATCTCATGGAGGCGATGCAGGAGCTTGGTCACCAGGTCCCGATCCCGCCGCCCGCCGTCAACTTCTTCACGACAACCACGGTCACCGACGGATTCATCTTCGAGACACCGGCGACGCCGGTCGCGAAGCCCGGCGCCTATGTCGTGCTGGAGGCGCGGATGGATCTTCTGTGCGCCATCTCGTCCTGTCCCTATGACCTCACCGGCCCGGGATGGAACATCAATTCACCCGACGGCCCGACGGAGATCCTCGTCGAACTGCATTGAGGTTGGGTGGCTTGCATGGCGCTGTCCATTCGACGACGGGGTCGGCCACCCCTAAACTCACCTGCATGTCTACCGAACTCGGTTGCCTGGATGCCCTGCCCCGCGTGCACCTTGGCCACGCACCAACGCCCATCGATCAGATGGCGAACCTGGCGCGCGGGCTTGACGGCTTGACGCTCCAGGTCAAGCGCGACGACTGCACCGGCCTTGCCTTCGGCGGCAACAAGGTCCGCCAGCTCGAGTTCTACATGGGCGAGGCGCAGGCACGGCGCGCCGACACGATTCTGATCACCGGCGCGCGCCAGTCGAACTTCGTGCGCCTCGCCGCCGCGGCGGCGCGCAGTCTGGGCATGGAGTGCCACATCCAACTGGAAGAACGGGTGGTGCGCGATGATCCGCTCTATCGTGAGTCCGGCAACGTGCTGCTCGATCGTTTGCTCGGCGCGACGCTCCACGCCTACCCCAAGGGCGAAGACGAATCAGGTGCCGACCGGCAACTCGAGGTTCTCGCGACGGATCTCGCAAACAAAGGACGACGGCCCTATGTCATCCATCTGGCGCCCGGTCACAAACCGCTCGGCGCGTTGGGTTATGTAGTCGCCGCGCGCGAACTGCTCCAACAGCTTCGCGATGCCAAGCAGTCCGTCGACACACTTGTCGTCGGATCAGGCAGCGGCAGTACCCATGCGGGCCTCTTGTTCGGCCTGCGCGCGATAGGCTCAACAATTGGGGTTCATGGTGTCTGCGTGCGCCGTGACGCCCATGCGCAACACGGCCGGATCGCCGCGCGGTGCGGCGAGATCGCCGGCCTCTTGGGCGTATCATCGCCGGTGGCGGAAACCGACATCCAACTCGACGACCGTTTCCTGGCACCGGGTTACGGCCTGCTGAACGACGCGACAAAGGATGCCATCGAACGGGCCGCGCGTGAGGAAGCCCTGATCCTGGATCCCGTTTACACCGGCAAGGTCATGGCGGCTTTCCTGGACCACGCGTCACGGGCCGCGTCCGGCCAGTCGCTGCTGTTCTGGCACACCGGCGGGACACCAGCCCTGTTCAGCTACGGCAGCGATCTGACGCAAGGACAGGACTGACGCGACACCGTTACCCCGGCGCATTCTCCGCGTCACCGTGGACATGCGCCGCCGACACGCGTTCAGCCGCCATTCTCTTCAGCGCCTCGCGATCGACCTTGCCGGTTGGGTTAAGCGGCATCTCGTCGATGACGACGACAACTTCCGGCGCCTTATACCCGACCTGCTGGCGCGCGGCCTCGATGATCTCCTGGCTTAACGGCCGGTCAAAGCCATCGCGTATGGTGACGTAGACCCAGACATTCTCGCCATGGATGGCATCGCGAACGCCGACGACACCGGCCAGATCGACAGCCGGATGGGTCAGCACCGCCATCTCGACCTCCAGGGGCGAAATGTTGGAGCTGTCGTGGACGATGATCTGTTTCTTGCGGCCGCGGAACCAAAAGTAGACGTCTTCGTCGACCGCCAGGATGTCGCCGGTATCGTACCACCCGTCCTGCAGTGCTTCCGCAGTGGCGTCGGGGTTGTTCCAGTAACCCGTCATGACGGCTGGGCCCTTCCGGAACAAGCGACCGTCGGATCCGTTCGGCACCTCGTGCCCTTCTTCGTCACGCAGCGACGCCACGTAACCGGGATTGAGGAGGCCGACCGACCCTCTTTTAATGAGGCCAGACGGCGGGTTCAAAAAGGCCGTCCCTGCCTCGGTCATGCCGAACAGCTCGTCGATCGGCAAACCCGCCACTTGGGCGACCTCATCTTCCAGGTCCGAGGGAATCGTATCGCCGCCGGACAACAATAGACGCAGAGACGCAAAGTCATCAGGCCGTGCGCCGTGATCGCGAATAAGCGCCGATAGCGCGGCCGGCAGGACAAACGCTGCTGTTGGCCTGAACTCACGCAGGACCGGCAGAAATTCATCGGGATCGAAGTTGCGTGCGATGGCCAGCTGGCCGCCAACCGACAGAATGCCAAGCGCCATCTTCAGCGAACCCATGTGGGATATGGATGAACCTGCCATGAAGACGTCGTCCGCACTCAACTCCATGCCCCGCGCTATGCTGGCAACGAGGTAACCGAATGATTTTAAAGTGTGCGTTGCGCCTTTCGGTTTGCCCGTGCTGCCGGACGTGAAAAGCACGAAAGCCGGCGTATCGGGATCCGGGTATGGTAGATCTCTCTCCGGCGGCGCTTCCGCGAGCAGCGCCTCGACGGCGAGACTGTCACCAACAGTACCAGCCGCCACGATAGTGCCACAGCGCAGCTTCGCCGCCTCGCTGCTCGCGGCGACATCGTCCTCGCGCTCGCTATGGACGACCAGCATCGACGCGCCGCCGACGGACATGGCGTGGTCCATCTCCGGCGGCGTATAGCGATAGTTCAGCGGCATCGCCACGAAGCCCGCCTTGAAGCAGGCGATATAGTGGACCATCAGAACGGTCCGGTTCGGCAGCAGCGATGCCACGCGGTCGCCCGGCTCCAAACCACGCGCCATATAGTTGAGCGCCAGACGCGTGCTTGCCTCGTCAAGTTCACGCCATGTCCAACGCATGCGCAGCGACACGAGCGCCAGTTCGTCCGGTCTTTCCGCCAGCCCGCGTTCCAGGATACGCGGCAGATCGACCGGGCGCTCAAGACGCGGTCCGCTTAACGGCATGACGTCAAACGCATCGTGCTGAGGGCGGGAGCCACGGGGCGCGCGTTAGCTGACCGCATTGTCCTTCGTTTCCTTCGAGAAGATGATGAACATCAGATGCACCACCGCCAGCAAGGTGATGTAGTAGGCCAAGGAGAAGATGTCGTCGGTCCAGGCGTAGAGATACTGGCAGATGATTGGTGTCAATCCGCCAGCGATCGTCAGCGCCGCGTTGTAGCCGATCGCGCCGCCTGTGCACCGCGTCGCAAACGGGAACATCTCCGCGATCGCCGTCGTCAGGATCGATGCGGTCGGCGCCAGCGCGATGCCGTAGATCACGCAGGCAATGATGATGTAGGTCAGGTTGCCGGTGCTGATCAGCGCGAAAATCGGATAGCTCAGGACAATGAAGAGCACGGCGCCGACAGCCATGACCGGGCGGCGTCCTGTTTGGTCGGATATGAACCCGCAGATCGGTATCAACACCGTCGCGACCGCCAGGCAAAAGACGATCGCCAGGTTGGCCTTCTCCAGACTCAACCCGATGTTGTGGGTCAGGAACGACGGCAGGAAACCGAGGGCGAAATAGTTACCCATCGCCATCAAGATGCCGTAGCCGAAGGAGATGAACAGCAGATTGACCTGGGAGAACAAGGACGACCTGATCGGGTTGGTGTTCAGCGTGTCGTTCTTCTTGTGCTCCAGGAACACCGGCGATTCCTCGACCGACGATAACAACCACGACACCGCGCCGCCGATCAGCAGGAACGAGACAAACGGTATGCGCCAGCCCCAGCTCGCGATCTGCGCGTCGCTCAGCTGTGTCGTGATGATGAAGAACGACATGATGCCCAGAAGAAAGCCCAAGAAAACCCCGCTCATGACGCTGCTGGAAATCAATCCGCGGCTCTTCAGGTTGGGATGAAACTCCAGCAGCAGCGCCGTCGAGTTGGTCGGCTCCGCCGAGATCGCCATGGTCTGCCCGATGCGGATCAGAAACAGCAGGATGATGGAGACGACGCCGAGCGTGTCGTAACCGGGCATGCAACCGATCGCCGTCGTGAAGAGTGTCGAGAGAATGACTGTGGCGAGCAGCGTATTCTTGCGGCCGTGCCGGTCGGCGAAGGCACCTGAGATGATCGCGCCCAGCGGCCGGAAGACGAAACTGACGGCAAAGATCGCGAAGTAGAGCAGCAGCGACGTCTCGTAACTGCTGAACGGAAAGAAGACGCGCGAGAGAACCGGTGAGAAATAGGCATAAAGCGCGAAATCGGCCCACGCGATCGTGTTGCCGAAGATGACGGTGACGATGACGCGGTAGTTGACGGGAGACGACGTTGACGGTTGGGCGGCGCTTTCGCTCATGGGCTCGACAGATCATACAATCTTGCCGGCTCTCGGTGAGACATCCGGCAACCATTGGACGGTACCACAAGCCGATCATCCCTGCGAATTGAGCGCCTGCGGCTTCGGTCCCGGCGTGACGCGGTGTAAGCTGACTGCCTGTTCAGCACGCATGAAAGAGGGGGCAAGACCATGGTGCCGGCCATTCGCGAGATCGTCGATCTCAGCCACGAGATGTATTCCAACATGCCGAACATCGGCGGCCAGGTGAGTTTCTTCACTACCGAGGACCACGCCTATCTCTCGGAGATTACCGGCGGCAAGATGTCGATGGAAGCGCGCATGATCCTGATGCCCGAACACTGCGGTACCCATCTGGATGTCCCGCTGCACTCCGATCCCGATGGCGCCGGTGTCGACAAGGTGCCGCTGGAGCAACTCATCCTGCCCGGCCACCTGCTTGACCTCACGCACAAGAAAAACGGCGAGGCCATCACCGTCGCCGATTTCGAGGCAGCCGAGAAAGCATCCGGCCAGGAACTCGGTCCCGGCAAGGCAACGGTGTGCTGGACCGGCGCCGACAAGGACTGGGGCAAGCCGGGCTTCGCCATGAACCGTCCCTATGTGCCGACCGAGGTCGCCGAATGGCTGGTCGGCCGCGGCATCACCATCTTCTGCACGGATCTGATCGGCATGGACGATCCCGGCGAATGGTGGTGGCCAACCCATGCGGCGTGGCTGACCAAGGGCGTATGCATGGTCCAGCAGCTGTGCAATCTCGACCAGCTCGCCGGCAAGGACTTCCTGTTCGTCTGCCTGCCACTCAACATGCGCGACGGCACCGGCTGTCCGGTCCGCGCGGCGGCGCTGGTGTTCTAGGACTCCGACGCCTTCTCGGTCACATGTCTGGCCGTGCGCGTCATCGCGACACAGGCCGCGACAACGACGACGCAGCCCGCGATCGTCATGAGGTTGGGCGCGCGGTCGACAACGAGCCAATCCAGTAGCGCCGAGACGACGACGGAAAAGTAGAGGAAAGGCGCCAGGACGTACGCCGGCGCGTAGTTGAACCCCATGACGATCGCGGTCGTCGATGCGATCGCGCTGAGCCCGATCACGGCCAGCATGACCAGCGATGTCGGCGACGGCGTCTGCCAATCGACCGCGGCGGGCACGACGGTCAGGCACGCACCGACGACGAAGATCAACGTCATCGTGCGCAGCAACGGCTCACCGGCCTCGTCGAGCTTGCGGTTCAACACGCTTTGCAGCCCGTAGACGATGCCGGCGCCAAGCGCCAACGCATAGCCGACCGTCATGGGGACCAGGAAAGGCTGCAGGACCAATGCGACACCGATGAAACCGGCGGCGATAAACAGCCACATGCGCGGCGGCATCGCCTGGCGCCAGAACACCAGCATCAGGATCGGCACCCAGATGGGCGCGGACGCACGCAACAACACGGCATCGACGAGAGGCACCGTTCTGAGCGCGATGAAGAAAAGGGCGATCTGCGCAATGCTGGCAATCGCGCGCGCAAGCTGCAGGCCGATCGGCGCTTGCTGGACGAACAACACCCGTTTCCACAAAGCGAACGGCAAGAGCAACACGCTGCCGACGATGTAGGTCGCGAACAGAATCATGGCGTTGTTGACGTCGCGGCCGACGACATGAACCAAAAGGGACAGACATGCCATGATCGTCGTGCCGGCCAGGACCCATAAGGCGCCCGCAACCGGCGCGTCGTCGCGCGCCGGCGTCATGTTATGGCGCTCACCCCTCTTCATAGCCGGTCTGGCACCCGATCAATCCACGCCGATCATGTCTTGGATCTTCTCAGCAATCTTGTGTCGCCCCCAACGTTGCATTGCATGTACCGTCAGGCATGATGACGGCCCAATGGATAAGGCTGAACGAACCGCGCCCCGGTCGCGGCATCTCAAGCTTTCCATCCTAAAGGATTGCCACGCGCGCATGCACATACACGACATCAAACCGCACGACGGCGCTGAGTCAACTGACGTTCATGTCTACCGCCCCGGCGACGTAACGGAGGACATGCTGCATGAGATCGCGGCATTGCGGTTGCGCGTATGGCAACCCTATGTCGATAAGTCGAGCAACGCGCACAGGCGCACCTTAGAGGACTGGATCGATGCCGTTGACCACAAGGCCTATCACCTGACCATCATGGATCTGGACGACCCGACCAAGATTGCGGGAGCGGCCCGCCTTAGTCTTCACGACTCTCTCGAGGACATTCCCGAACCGTCTATCCCGAAGAATTTTCCAGATTGGCAGCCTGACCTGCCCTATGCCTTCTTTGGCCGCCTCGTCGTTGAGCCGCATGACCGGCACCACGGCTTCGCCCACCGACTGGACGCGCGCCGCAGTGAGCTCGCCAAGGAGCTGGGCGCCAAGATGGCGCTCATGCTCGCCGCGCCATGGCGCCAGGCATCGTTAGAAAAGATCGGATGCGAAACGATCGGAACGATCGCAGCCGAAGACCTCGGCTACATCGATGAGGTCGGGGTGTTCTTGTTCAAGCGTCTGCTCTAGACGCCGCACTTGTCCTTGATCAGTTTCAGCACGGCGCGCTCGACATGGGAGTCCTCGCCGTCGCCCAGCGTGCCGGCGTCGTAGCGTTCGCGCATGTCGTCGAGGACGTCGTTCAGGTCGCCATAACCGCCTTCGTCGCTGCCATAAGAGCCGGAAAAATAGCGGGCGACGCAGATGGAATTGCTGTCCTCGCGCTTGGTGTTGTGGAGGTACTGGATCATCTCATAGATCGCGCTTTCCACAATCTGCGCTTGCTCAGCCTGCGACATGCGGGCGAAATCGCCATAGGTCGTCAGGAAAAGCGCCGAGGCCGGCGCGGACGCCATCGCGGTCAGAAGAACGGCTGTCAGGCCGGCTAGCGCTCGATGTCTCAAATTCGGTCGTTTCATGTCGTTATGCCGGCCATGGGATCGAAGCGTGTTTGTCCGGCAACAGATATGGGGGCAAATGGGCCGCACGCCAATCACCCCAAATGCTTAGAGTAGATCCCGATTTGGTGGAATCGATTCGCGATTCCGTCAAGCCAGGTGCATCTGCTCGACCTGTAGATCAACAGCGGGTTCACATGGCGAGGAGGAACCCTTAAGCGGATCAACCTAACCATGATCCGCCGTCGTGTGATTGTCTCTAGTGGCGCGTCAGGAGCGGCGGACGACCAGCATGCCGGCGCCGACAATCATCAGCATGCCGGCCACGGTCGGCGGATCGGGGAGCTCGGCAAAGAAAAGCAGGCCGAAGACGGTCATGAAGACCAGGTAGTTGTAGTCGAACGTCGCGATGATGAAGGGCGGCGCGGATTGATAGGCCGCTGACACGACCAGACTGTTGGCGACCATCAGGCCCGCCACAATGACGACGAACCCCCATTCAAGCGGGCCAAGGACCTGCCAGGGTCCCAGTACGAACGGCAACGCCGCCGCGCTCTCCGGCGCGGGTGGCGCCAGAATCAGAAGGACGCTCACCACGGCGCCCATCGCGACCAGCGCGACGTTAACCGAGACCGCGAGTGTCGCCGGCGGCACCGCGCGGCACTTGGTGCGTGTGACGAGAGCCTGAAGCGCATAGAAGAGGCCACCCAGAACCGGCAGCACGGTAAACCAGCTGAACGAGTCGGTACCCGGTTTCAAGATCAGCAACACACCGGCGAAACCGATGGCGATGGCGAACCAGCCGCGCAACCGCACGGGTTCGCCAATCAGCAATGCCGACAGCGCCGCGACGAACAGTGGCGCTGTGTAAAGGCCGGCCGCGAGCGTCGCCAACGGGATGAACGGCAGGGCGGTATACGTCGCGACAAACATCAACACGAACAGCAACGAACGCGTCATCGGCCACGGCCTGAGCGCGCGTGAACAGGTCGGCGCTCCCTCACCCCACACGAAGGCAATCGCGAGCAGGACGGGAATGGCAAGCGCGGAACGCAGTACGAAGTACTGCCAGATCGAACCGCTGTCGCTGGCGAACTTGAAGACGACATCCGTTGACGATGTGAAGAGCGTCGACAACAGCACCAGCACGATACCCAGCGCGATGCGATCGCGCTGGCCGTGCTCTCTCGCGCCCGTCATGACGGATTGCGGCTTCACCATGCGGCCACCATAGGCAAATCCACATTGTTGAAACAGCTATTGATCCAGCATCAGACTACTGAAAAAATTTGAACAATGTCACGCACACCCATCAGCGGCATCGAAGTCTTCCTGGCCATCGTGCGCGAGGGCTCTCTGCGCGCGGCCGCGCGTTCCCTGGGTGTCGGCGCGCCTGCGGTCAGCCACCAACTAAAGGCGCTGGAACGCAAGATCGGCGTCGATCTTCTGGTGCGCACGACCCGCTCGATCGAGCTGACGGAAGCCGGCCGCACGTTGCTGACCGGGGCGGCACCCGCGTTCCAGGAGATCATCGACGCGGTCGAGGGCACGCGGGTGATCGGCAAATCGAACACCGGCACCTTGCGTCTGACCCTGCCGCGCAGCGCCTACAAGATGATCATTGCGCCGGTCCTCGCGGACTTCCAGGCGCGCTATCCCGACGTGTGTCTGGACCTCTCCATCAACGAAGGCCTGGTCGATGTCGTCAAGGATGGCTTCCACGCGGGCTTTCGCCTGGGCGACCGGCTGACCACCGGCATGGTCGCCGTGCGCCAGACCGGTCCCCTCACCCCCAGCTATTCGGCGGCGCCGCCCTATCTCGACACTCACGGACGGCCGGCCCATCCGCGCGACCTCTTGAACCACAAATGTGTGCGCTACCGCTTCGTCACCGCCAACCGTATCTGGGACTGGCAGTTCGTCGAAGACGGCCAGGTCAAGACCGTCGACCCGCCGACGCGGCTCGTCTTCGACAGCATGCAGTCGGTCATGCAGGCGGTGCGCGACGGCAACGGCATCGGCTGGTCGCTGCGTTCGGTCATCGAAGACGATCTTGAGGCGGGAGCGCTGGAGACGGTGCTCGATGACTACGTCACCACCCTACCGCCGTTCTATCTCTATTACCCCGAGCAGAACCGGCGTCTGGAGTTGCTACGCCTGTTTATCGACTTCCTGGCGGAACACCGCGACAAGCAGCGCGCGCCCAGCCTCTAGGTGTCTTGGGGTTGGTTGCCGGCGAAGAGCGGCCGGTGTTCGCGGATCAGCGACGCCAGCCAGTCGACCACGCGCCTTACCGGCTTGGTGTGCCGATCGTCGTCGTGCACGACCAGCCATTGGTCATGGGTCAATTCTGCGATCACTGGCGTGGCGCGTTCGAGATCCGGTTCCACATCTCCAATGAAACACGGCAACACGCAACGTCCCGCACCCGCCTTCGCCGCCGCAAGCAGACAATCGGCACTTGAGCACTGCACGGTCGCCGGTCCCTCCAATCGTTGTTCCAACCAGCTGGCGGATGGCAGTGGCGGTCCGGGTGGCGTCAACGCGATCCATCCAACATGACTGTTATCGACCGGTTCCGGCGTCTGATAGACGGCAAAAGCAACGGGCCCCAGACGTCGCGCCGCCAGGCCGTCACTATCCGGCCGCCGGTTGCGAATGCCGATCTGTGCTTCTCGCCGGTGCAGATCGACCGTACCGCCGGCGGCCATCACGGCCACGGGCGGCGCATCGGCCCGCGACGTCAAGGCGGCGAGCGACCGGGCGATGAACAGACTGGTCCACGGTCCCGCGGCGATCCGGACCGTCGGCGCGTCGTGAAAGCCCGCGCGCCATCGTTCGACCGCATGGGCGCCCTGCTCGACTGTCGCGGTCAGTTCCAAAAGCGTCTGGCCGTCGGCGGTCAGGTCGTAGCCGTCGCGATGCCGCGCAAACAGGGTAACCCCCAGGGCCTGTTCCAACGCCGTCATGCGCCGGCCGAGCGTTGGTGCGCTGACGCCGGAAGCCGCCGTCGCACCGGCCAGTCCGCCGGACCGGGCGACCGCCACGAACAGGCGCAGATCATTCCAATTCATGGTTTCATTCATGAAAGTCAGCCTTCGTTTCTGACTCTTCCCTCTTCACCGAAACCCCACAATAATCGGCCTCCTTGGCAATAGGAACATTCCACACTTGAAATGCAAACATATCCTTCACGGCTTACGCCACACCTTGGGAAAGGCTGCAGATGACGGCGCATCGGGAACCACGACGTTTCGGGGGAGAAGGTCCACCGCTCAGCATGATGGGGCTCGGCACCTGGGCGATCGGCGGGCCATTCTTCAGCGGCGAAGGCTGTCACTACCCGACCGGCGCGCCGCTCGGTTACGGCGATGTCGACGATCGCCAATCGACCCGCGCCATTCATGCCGCCGTCGATCTGGGCATTAGCCTGTTCGACACGTCCGACGTCTACGGCACCGGCCATAGCGAACGGGTGCTCGGCGCGGCACTTGCCGGCAAACGCGATGACGTCTTGATCGCGACCAAGTTCGGCAACACCTATGACGACGCAACGAAGGAACTGACCGGCACCGATATCAGTCCAACCTACATCCGGCATGCGTGCGAGGCGTCGCTTCAGCGACTCGGCACCGACCGGATCGATCTCTACCAGCTTCATCTCGGCGACCTCGCGCCCGATGATGCCGTCGGTGTCGCCGACACGCTGGAGCGCTTGAGCCAGGACGGGCTGATCCGCGCTTATGGCTGGAGCACCGACGATCCCGAACGCGCGCGAAGCTTCGCCGGCCGACCCCATGCCGCCGCCGCGCAGTTCGACATGAATGTCTTTGAGGATGCACAGGCCATGGTCGAGACCTGCCGCGGCAGCGGCTTTGTCGCCTTGGCGCGTGTCCCGCTCGCCATGGGTTTCTTAAGCGGCAAGTTCACCGTCGGCAGCAAGCTGCCCGCCAACGATATTCGCAGCAACCCGCCGACATGGCTTCGCTACTTCGATGACGGCGGACACGCGTCGGCGGCCTGGATCGCGAAGCTCGACGCCATCAAGGAGATCCTGACCAGTGGTGGACGGACGGCCGCGCAAGGGGCGCTCGCCTGGATCTGGGGACGCGACCAGACGATCGTGCCGATCCCCGGCGCGCGCACCGAGGCGCAAGTCACGGAGAATGCGGGCGCCATGGCGCTAGGCCCGCTGACGCCGGCACAGATGGCGGAGATCGACACCATTCTGGAGCGCTGAGCGAACGGGGCACCGGCCATTTGGCCTTCGGCCGCAGGCGTATTAGAACGGCGCACTCATCTTCTCGCGCGCCGTTCGGCCTCTTCTCAAGGGATGTCCGTTTATGTCCGATCAAGAGCTCTGCTATCTCTCCGCGACCGAAGCGCTAGCGCGATTCAAAGATCGCAGCCTGTCGCCGGTCGAACTGCTGCGGGCCTTGATCGACCGGGCCGACGCGACGGAGCCGACAGTCAACGCGCTATCCCATCGCCATTTCGACGAGGCCATGGCGAAGGCGAAGAAGGCCGAGGCCCGTTACATGACGCGCAGCGGCGGCTTTCGCCGGCTCGAGGGTCTGCCGCTCGCGGTCAAGGAAGACACCGCCATCAAGGGCAAGCCGCAGACCCTGGGCTCGCTGATCTTCAAGGACCGGATCGCCGACCACACCGCGCCCTCGATCGAACGCCTGCTCGGCGCGGGCGCGATCGTTCATGCCCAAACGACATGTCCGGAGTTTGTCTGGCCGTGGATCTGCACATCGCGGCTGCACGGCACCACGCGCAATCCCTGGAACCCGGCGATCACATCGGGCGCATCGTCCGGCGGTTCGGCGGCCGCGCTGGCGGCGGGCACGACGACCATCGCGACCGGCACCGACAGCGCCGGTTCGATACGCATGCCCGCGTCGATGTGTGGCGTCATCGGCTACAAGCCGCCTTACGGACGCAACCCGCAGAGCCCTGACCTCAACCTCGACATGTTCATGCACCTGGGCCCGATGACACGCGCGGTCGCCGACGCCGCCCTGATGCAGAACGTCATGTCCGGCCACCACCCGCTCGACCACGCGAGTGTCCGAGGACGTGTCACCCTGCCGCTGGAACCGGAATCGATAGCCGGTACCAAGATCGCGTACTCCCTGACCCTGGGTGTTCACGAGGTTGCCGACGACGTCATCGCGAACACGCTGACCCTGGTCGACCGGCTACGCGGCCTGGGCGCGGACGTCGAGGAGGTCGAGACCGACTGGGCGCCGGAGGTCTTCGCCAAGGCCGGCAGTTGGGGCGGGCTGATCTACGCCGATGATTTTCTGGACGCGGTCGAGCGCCATCCCGACCTGGTCTGCGACTACACCCGTGCCTTCGCCGAAATGAATGCCAGCGTCACGCCGCGCATGTTCCACGAATGCATGAAAGCGATCGGCCACGCCTGGCTCGATGTCGGACCGATGCTCGACGCCTATGACGTCTTCATCTGCCCGACGGTCGCCACAACGGCGATCCCGGCCGACGGGTCCGACCTGGAGCCTTGCGTGACGGTCAACGGCCAGCAGCTGGAGCCCCACGATGTCGTCATGACCTTCTACTTCGACGCGTTCGGGCGCTGCCCGACGCTCGCCGTCCCGTCCGGCTTTGCCACAGATGGCGTGCCGACCGGCGTTCAGCTCGTCGCGCGTACCTTTGACGACGCCCGCGTCTTTCGTGTCGCACACGCGTTGGAACAGGAGACGGCGCTCTATCAGGACTCGACATCACAGCCGAAGTTGCCGTGACCGGTGCCATGGTATTTCTCATTGCCGGGCGGCTGAACTAGTCTGCGCGCCATGGCCAAAAAGGAAGCTTACGATTACATCATTGTCGGCGCCGGATCGGCGGGCTGCACGCTTGCCAACCGGCTGTCGGAAGACCCCGCGGCGCGCGTGCTGTTGATCGAAGCCGGCGATTGGGACCGCGATCCGTTGATCCATGTCCCGCTCGGCTGGGGCCAGATCCTGCAGAAGCGCCTGCACGACTGGATGTACTTCTCCGAGCCGGAAGACAACGTCGCCGGGCGCCGCGTCGAATGCGCCCGTGGCAAGGTCGTCGGCGGCTCGTCCTCGACCAACGCGATGGCCTATGTGCGTGGCCACCCCGGCAACTACGACGGCTGGTCAGCCGCCGGCCTGGACCAATGGTCCTTTGCCCACGCGCTGCCCTATTTCAAGAAGCAGGAGACTTGGGAAGGTGGCGAAAACGCCTGGCGCGGCGGCGACGGCCCGCTCGGCGTTCAGACCTGCAAGTACCAGGATCCGCTGGTCGACGCGTTCGCCGGCGCCGGCGCGGATGCCGGTTATGCCTGGACCGAGGACTACAACGGCGCCCAGCCGGAAGGCTTCGGCCGTCTGCAGATGACGATCAAGGACGGGCGGCGCTGCAGCGGCGCGACGGGTTACCTGAGACCCGCGCTCAAGCGCCCCAACCTGACCGTCGAGGTCCAGACGCTGACGACCAAGATCCTGTTCGACGGTCCGCGCGCCACCGGCATCGAGGTCCGGCGCAACGGCTGGCCCTATGAGATTCTCGCCGAGCGCGAGGTGATCATCACCGCCGGCGTCATCAATGCGCCCCAGCTTCTGATGCTGTCAGGCATTGGCGACGCCGACCATCTGGCCCAACACGGTATCGCCACGCGGGCCGATCTCAAGGGCGTCGGGCAGAACCTGCAGGACCACGTATCGGTCATGGTGATGTATCGGCGCAAGGCACCGCCCAGCCCATTCTTTCAAGCCATGCGATACGACCGCGCCGCCCTCAACATGGCGCGTGCCTATCTAAGCGGCACCGGCTTTGCCGCAGACGTGCCGGGCGGCATCACCGCGTTCTTGAAGTCGGACCCGGGCGTGCCGGTGCCCGATATCCAGATGCTGTTCACCGCCGCGCCGCTGCCGGCCTGGCCCTATCTGAAACCCTTCAAGCAGCCGTTCAACGACGGTTTCGTGTTCCGCGCGGTCTCGCTGCAACCGGAAAGCCGTGGCCGCGTCGCACTCGCAAGCGACGACCCGACGGCGCTGGCGCTGATCCACTCCAATTTCCTGGGCACCGACAAGGACTGGCACGTCGCGCGCACCAGCATGGACATCGCGCGTAGCCTCGCCGCGACAGCCGCCATGCGGCCTTTCGTTGAAGCCGAGGTGTTGCCGGGCGCCGGCAAGACCTCGGCCGAGGAGATTGACGACCACATCCGCAACACCGCGATCACCGTGCATCACCCGCTCGGCACCTGCCGCATGGGTGTCGACGGCGATCCCGGCGCCGTCGTCGGCCAGGACCTCAGGGTCTTCGGCACCGAGGGCCTGCGCGTGGTCGATGCCTCGGTCATGCCGCGGCTGACCAGCGGCAACATCAACGCCGCCGTCGTCATGATCGCCGAACGCGCCGCCGATCTGATCCGCGGGCACGAACCCTTGGCACCGGAGCGTCCGGTGGCGCCGGCTGGGGTCTAAACGGCACCATTGGGTCTTGCTCTCGGCGCGGTTCCGTGTGCACATTTCCGCGTCTGGTGCCTGCCCTGATCATCTTGTGACCGGGCGGGAGAATCGGGAAGCCGGTGAAACTCCGGCACGTGCCCACCGCTGTGAAGGTGATGGTCCGCGCGAGATGCCACTGGAGATTTCCGGGAAGGCGCGCTGATCAGATGAACCTCAGTCAGAAGACCGGCCAGACATCATAGCCTCGTTCCGCGTGGACGGCAGAGCAGGCGCATTCATGTGTTGTTGGGGACCAGACAATGCAGAAAACGCCCGTGCTTGCTCCCGTGGAACCGTTCAGTGATCGCGAACGAGACGCCGTCTACAAGGCCATCTATGCGCGCCGCGACGTGCGCAACGAGTTCCTGGCCGACCCGATTTCCGACGAGGTTCTTCTGAGGCTGCTGGACGCGGCGCACCACGCGCCGTCGGTTGGTTTCATGCAGCCGTGGAACTTCATCGTCATTCGTGACCGCGCCCAACGCGAACGTCTGTGGCGCGCCTTTTCGAAAGCAAACGAAGAAGCCGCCACCATGTTCGCCGGCGACCGTCAGTCACACTACCGGTCGTTGAAGCTTGAGGGCATTCGCCAGGCGCCCGTCAACATCTGCGTGACGTGCGACCGATCGAGGGGCGGCGATGTTGTCCTGGGGCGAACCCACAACGCCAGCATGGATCTCTACAGTACGGTCTGCGCGGTCCAGAACCTGTGGCTGGCGGCCCGGGCGGAGAACATCGGCATGGGTTGGGTCAGCATTTTCAACGACGCGGACCTGAAGGCGATTCTGGAAATCCCCGACGACATCGAGATCGTCGCGTATCTATGTCTGGGTTATGTCGATGCACTCTATACCCAGCCTGAGCTGGAGGTTAAAGGCTGGGCGAAGCGCACGCCCTTGGACGACCTGATCTTTGCGGAAACGTGGCGCGGCTAGTAGAGACCCTCGCGCTCGTCTTCCTCCAACACCTCGTCGACCTTCTGGGCCGTTTCCTTCAGCTTGGAGTGCGCGACCAGGGCCGCACCCAGGCTTTGCATACCGGATTTGTCCGGCCAGCCCTTGGGATCCCACAGGCTCGAACGCACCATGCACTTGGCGCAGTGGAAAAACGCGCGCTCGACATGGACGACCATGGCGAGCTCCGGCACCTTGCCTTGCTCGATCATGCTCCGGCGCAGCGCTTCGTCACGCACGATCTGCGCCTTGCCGATCACGCGCAGCGTGTCCTTGCGGCCTGGCACCAGAAAGATCATCGAGACCCGGGGGTTGTCCAGCACGTTCAGGAACGTATCCATGCGGGCGTTACCAGGCCGGTCGGGAATGGCCAGCGTCTTGTCGTCCAAGACCTTCACGAAACCGGCGGGGTCACCCTTTGGCGACACGTCGACATCGCGCTCGCCGCCGCCTGAGCCGATGACAAAGAACGGCGCGTGCTGAATGAAATCGACGCAGAACTCATCCAAGTGATCGATCACCTTGGTCACCGCGGCGGGATAGATCTCGCCGACGATGCCCCGCAACTCCTCGGCATCGGTGACCACGTCGCTGAAGCGGCCGTTCGACATATCGTTCATTGGAGCACTCCTCCGCCAGCGCGAGGCCGGCCGGCATACTGTTTGTTTCCGGTGGCGTGGCCACGGTCAGAGCGCGGGAAACGTCTCCTTTAGATCGCACAGCCACGCAATCTCACTCTTAATACGCGCGATTTCGCGGGCGATCCATAGTCTCGGGCAGACACCTGCGGCCGGGCATCCCGCGCATCCTTCGATGAGCGCGTCGAGATCGCGGCGGTGAAGGCCGATAAGTTCGTCCAGCACGTCCTGGCGGGTCGATTCGTCGAGCACGCCCAGGAAGCAGACCTTGAGCGCGGCGGCCGTGCGCGCCGCGGCACCTCGCGAGGAGGCCGGCGGCGCCTCCAACAGATCCTGCAATCGGTCGGCGCCGCCCGGTGTAAGGGCGAAGCCGGCATTGGTCTCCTGCACCAGCGCGTCGTCAAGGGCACGGGTCAGGGTGGCGGCCAGCACATCGACGGTCGGCTGCCAGTCCGGTTCGGCCAGCGCCTTGGCAGCGGCCATGATGTCGTCAAAGGCGGCGAAACCCTCCTGCACCACACCCAGGACCGCGAGCGTGGCGAAATCGCTTGGCCTAAGCGGCGCTCGGCGGTCGCGCGGCGGTCCACCGTTTCTGCGCCTGCCGTCGGGGCGAACCGTGCTCTCGCGCTCGCCGGTCGGTCCGGATCGCTTGTTCGCCGGACAGGCGGCGTGCGACGCAACGGGCCCGGCCTTCGCGTCACGATCGAAGCGTATGGGATCCGAGGATTCGTTTATGCGAATGACATGCATTCGCAATTATGGATCGGTTCTACCGCCTTGGCAAGCCCGGGTTGTTCACGCGCCTTCGGCGTCAACGCCGAAGCAAAGCACGTTGCCGTCGGGATCCTGAATTTCGAACTCGCGCATGCCGTAGACCGTTACTTCTGGCGTTCGGGTAACGTTCGCGCCGGCCGCGCTCACCGCCTCATGCAGGGCATCGACGTCGTCGACATGGATGTAGGCGTCCCAGCCGCCCGGCGACGGCGGCGGCCCGCCATCCCAGGCGTTCACAAAGACGGTCGCGCGATCACGGGCAAAGATGCCGAAACGCGGGGGATCGCCGCCCTCCTCGATCACGCGGAAGCCCAGTGTATCCCTATAGAAAGTACGGCTTCGGTCATAGTCGGCCGAGCGCAGAACCGGCGTCGAGCTTTGAAACGTCACCATGGAGAACTCCCGTCCGATGAGGGCGCGCAAGCCTATGGCTGTTGACGCGGGCCAACAAACGGAAACACCAATGCCCGCGCACGCCAAGGCCCATGCAGGCATCGCCCGCGTTCATGCGTCCCGGGTCAAATCCGGCATGCGTGAGGCCGGTGTGTCCGACGTCGCCTCTTAGCCCCACAGCGCCGATGGCGCCGGGTGCATGGTGTTGCCGTCGAAGTGGATGCCCGGTTCGCGGTCCTTCTTCATCAACAATGGCCCGTCCAGGTCGACCACGGCGGCACCTTGGGCGACCAGCATGGCGGGCGCCATGGCCAGCGATGTCGCGACCATGCAGCCGACCATGATGGCCATGCCGGCGTCCTGGGCGGCGCGGCGCAGCGCGAGCGCGCCCGTCAAGCCGCCGGTCTTGTCGAGCTTGATGTTGACCATGCCGTATCGGTCCGTCAGCTCGCCCACGGTGTCGGCACCATGGCAGGACTCGTCGGCGCATAGAACGATCGGACAATCCAGCCCGGCCAAACCGGCGTCATCACCCGCGGGCAGCGGCTGCTCGATCATCTCGACACCCAGCGCCTTCAGGTCATCACCGATCGCCTTCAGCAGGTCGACCGACCACGCCTCGTTAGCATCGACCACCAGACGGCTTTGCGGCGCGCCCTGGCGCACGGCCTGAAGCCTGGCGAGCACATCCTCGCCGTCCAGTTTCACCTTCAACAGCGGCCGGTGGGCAGCCTCGGCGGCCGCCGCGCCCATGGCCTCTGGCGTGTCGATGCTCAGCGTATAGGCGGTGGTCAAGTCGCTCGGCCGCTCAAGACCGGCACGTTGCCACACCGGTTCGCCGGTCATCTTGGCTTCCAGGTCCCACAGCGCGCAGTCCAGCGCGTTGCGGGCAGCGCCCGGCGGCAGCATGGTCTGAACCGTGGTCCGTGACGCGCCTGCCTCAACCTCGCCGCGCACCCGTTCCAGGTCGGCCAGGCTCGATTCGATGGTCTGGTCGTAGCGCGCGTAAGGCACCGCCTCGCCCCAGCCGCGCGCGCCATCTTCCTCGACCGCGACGACGATAACCTGGGCTTCGGTCTTTGCACCGCGAGAGATGCGAAAGACCTGGGCAAGCGGCCAGGATTCCGACCGCACCTCGACCTTGCGCATGGTCACATCTTCTGCAGTTCGTCGACGATCGCGCCGACGCCGGTGCGCATGGGATCGGCGCACGGCATGCCCAAACGTTTGCCGGTTTCTTCCATGTACGCCATCGCCTCGTCCTGCTTCATGTCGAAGCTGTTGATGGCGATACCGATGACCTTGGCCGCCGGGTTGGTCAGATGCGCCGCGCGTTCGTTGGCCTCGATGCACTCCTCAAGCGATGGCAGCGCACGCCCGGGGATGCCGCGCATGTGCTCGCGGACGGGTTCGTGACACATCACAAGCGCATCCGGCTGCGCACCATGCAGCAGCCCCAGGCTGACGCCCGCGAAAGACGGATGAAACAGCGAGCCCTGGCCTTCGACCACGTCCCAGTGGTCCGGCTCGTTCTCCGGCGTCAGCCATTCGGTGGCGCCGGCGATAAAATCGGCGACCACCGCGTCAACCGCCACGCCTTCGCCGACAATGAAGATGCCGGACTGGCCGGTCGCCCGGAACGTCGCGTTCATGCCGCGCGCCAGCATCTCTTTTTCCAGCGCCAGTGACGTGAACATCTTACCCAGCGAGCAGTCGGTGCCGACTGTCAGGACCCGCTTGCCCTCGCGTTTGTAGCCCTTGCCGACCTTGAAGTCCTGGGACGGCTGGCGCACGTCGAACAGGTGGCGCCCGTTGGCGCGCGCCGCCTCCGCGATTGTCGGGATATCGGACATACGGCTGTGCATGCCGGCCATGACATCAAGACCTGCTTCCAGCGCCTCGACGATGGTGCCGGTCCAGCCATCGGGAATGAAACCGCCGGCATTGGCGACACCAATCACCATGGTCTTGCAGCCGGCTTCAACCGCTTGGGCCGGCGTCATGTCGGGGATATCCAGGTCCTGGTTGCAGCCTTCCAGGCGCAACTGCGCGACCGCTTTTTCCGGACGCCAGATCTTGACCCCGGTGCACCCCTTGATCGAGAGCAGATCCTGTGCGTCGCCCAAAAAGAGTAGATAGGGCGCTTCCGCCTTCAACATGTGTGTCGTCCCCTTCTCCTATGATGCCAGCTCGCCTGGTCATCCTTGTTTGCAGCGCAGCATAAACAAACCGCGGCGCATTGCCATGCCGGTTGTTGAGCCGGTGTCATGCCATTTGTTCTTACGGCAATCAAATTTGACCGCACCTGATCGGAACTGCATAGTTTTGGCAGGGTAAACGTCGAGCGTGTGACAGCCTGTCACGGACGGGTCTTGCGACAGGCTGGTCGAATCACCACCCGACAACGATCCTGCGGGTTTGCCGGATCGTTGTCGTCCGAGAAAACTGGGAGGAGAAGTGTTATGAGGTTCAAATGCCTGACGACGTTGGGTGCAGCTGCCGTGCTTGCGGTGGGCACCCTGGCGACACCGGCCAAGGCGCAGCAGGATCTTCTGATCGGCGGCGGTTCGGTAACCGGTGTCTATTATCAGGTAGCGCTGCAGGTCTGTAACCTGGTCAACAAGCACAGCGACGGCAATTACAACTGCGTTGGCCGTCCAGCGCTGGGTTCGGTCTTCAACATTAATGCCGTCAACCGCGGCCTGCTCGACTTTGGTGTCGCGCAGTCCGACCGCAACTGGCAAGCCGCCAATGGCTCCGCCGACTGGGATGGCGCGCCGGTTGAGGCGCTAAGGAGCGTCTTCTCGGTGCACCCCGAGACCGTGCTTCTGGTGACGCGTGACGACGCCGGCATCTCGTCGGTCGACGACCTGGTCGGCCATCCAGTCAACATCGGCAACCCCGGTTCCGGTCAGCGCGGTAATGCCGAAGATGTGCTGCGCATCTACGGTATCGACATGAACAACGACATCGACGCGCAGGGCCTGCAGCAGAGCGAAGCCTCGCGTGCGCTGATCGACAAGAAGATCGACGCGTTCTTCTACACTGTCGGCAATCCCGCCGCGGCGATTGAAGAGCCGGCGAACTCCGTCGACATCGAGGTCGTGTCGATCAACTCCGATGCCATTCGCGAGTTCATCTCCGACAAGCCCTATTACGTCATGGCCACACTGCCGGCCGGCACCTACAAGGGCATGGACGAACCGGCCGAGACCTATGCGGTCAAGGCCACGGTCGTTGCCAGCGACATGCTGGGTGAAGACGTCGTCTATGAAGTCGTCAGAATCGTCTTCGAGAACCTGGACGAGCTGAAGGCATCGCACGCCGCCTTCGCCAACCTGACACCGGAAGAAATGCTGCAGGGGCTTTCCGCGCCCATGCATCCCGGTGCGGTGAAGTACTATACGGAACAAGGCTGGATGTAAGTCCGGCCCTCTGTTGGTGATCCGTGTTGGGGGCGGCACTTGTGCCGTCCCCGCACGCATTTCTCGTCAAGAATAACGCGGCAACGCGAAGACGTTAGTTGGGGGAACGTGGATGGCGGAGAACAAGGGTGACGCCGCGGAAAGCGCGGTGTCTGGACACCAAGTCGCCGAGGACATCGTCACCGAAGTAGAGAGCGGTCCGCGTCATCCAGACAGCCTCTTCTGGCGCATCGTCATCGTCGTTCTGTGCCTTGCCTGGTCTGGCTTCCAACTCTATATCGCCGACAATCCGTTTGATTCCTGGCAGGCGCGCTCGATCCATCTGGCGTTCGCGCTAGCGCTCGCCTTCCTGGCCTATCCTGCGTTCAAACAGAACGCGCCGTCGCGTCTGTTCCGGGCGCTGGGCTCGGCCATCCCATCACGCGCGAAGGAACGCCGCGGCTTCGTGCTGCTCTATGACCTCTTGTTCGGTGCCATCCTGATCGCCTTCGGTATCTGGACGCTGGACTGGTTGGAAGTCTTGGATGGCGACCTCGAGATGATGGGCGGCTCGGCCTATGCCTTCATTCCGCTCGTGGGCGCCATCGTTGTGCTGATCGAAGGCGCGCGCCGTGTCATCGCCATCCTCAATCGCTTCGTGCCCGTGGTGCCCAAAGGCATGGCGGACCGCATCATCTGCGGCCACGACGAGACCGTTTCCAACCGCAATGTCATCCCCGTCTACGACATCATCCTGGCGGTGCTGGCGGCGCTGTCCGCGCTCTTCATCGTGTTCGACTATCAGGGCCTGATCATGCGCCAGGGCCTGCCCCTGCCGTTCGATGTCTGGGTCGGTGTCACCTGCGTCATTTTGTTGCTGGAGGCTGCGCGCCGCGCCCTGGGTCCGGCGCTTGCTGTGCTCGCCATCATCTTCCTGGTTTACCTCTTCGTCGGGCCCTATATGCCAGAGGTGATCCGCCATCGTGGGCTGCCGCTCGACTTCGCGGTCAACGATATCTACCTCTCGACGTCGGGCATCTTCGGCGTGCCGCTGGGCGTGTCGACCAGCATCATCTTCCTGTTCGTGCTGTTCGGTGCGCTGTTGGAGCGCGCGGGCGCGGGCCAGTTCTTCATCGACGTGGCGTTCGCCGCCTTCGGGCGTTTCCGCGGCGGCGCGGCCAAGGCGGCCATCGTCGCCTCGGGCATGACCGGGCTTTATTCGGGTTCCTCGGTGGCCAACACGGTGACCACCGGCACCTTCACCATACCGCTGATGAAGAAGGTCGGCCTGCCACCGCACAAGGCGGGCGCGGTCGAGGTCGCGTCATCGACCAACGGCCAGCTGATGCCGCCGGTCATGGGTGCCGCCGCCTTCATCATGGCCGAGATCATCGGCATTCCCTATCTGGACGTGGTGCGCGCGGCCTTCATACCGGCCATCATTTCCTATCTCGCGCTCTTTTATGTCGTGCATCTGGAAGCACTCAAACTGGACATCCGCGCGCTCTCGAAGGACGAGCTGCCGAAGTTTCTGAAGACCTTCCTGCGTGGCATGCATTACCTGATCCCGATCGCCGTCCTCTTCTTCTTCCTTCTCGTTCTGCGCCGCTCGCCGATTCTGTCCGCGCTCTACGCGATCGAGGCGATGGCCGTCATCATGGTGATCCAACGGCCGATCATCGCGTCGATAGCCGTCGGTATCGCGCGCAAGCACGGTGAGGCAATCGATTCGGGTGCGCTCTACAAACAAGCCTTCATCGAGGGTTTCGTCGATATCTGGGAAGGCCTGATTGCCGGCGCGCGTAACATGATCTCGATCGCCATCGCGACCGCGGCGGCCGGCATCATCGTCGGCGTCGTGCAGTCGACCGGCCTGGTCGGCCGCTTTGTCGGCCTGATCGAGGTCATCAGCTTCGGCAATATCTATCTGGTACTCGTTCTGACTGCGATCATCTGCATGATCCTGGGCATGGGCCTGCCAACAACGGCGAACTACATCTTGATGGCCTCGCTCACGGCGCCGGTCATTGTCACTCTGGGCGGCGACGCCGGACTGATCTTCCCGTTGATCGCGGTCCATCTCTTCGTCTTTTACTTCGGCATTCTGGCAGACGATACGCCACCGGTGGGTCTAGCCGCCTACGCGGCGGCAGCCATCGCGCGCACCGACCCGATAAAAACGGGCATCCAGGGCTTCACCTATGATATGCGCACGGCGATCCTGCCCTTCGTCTTCATCTTCAACACCGAGCTCTTGATGATCGCTGGCCTGGATGCCGAAGGCGAGGTCATCTGGATCAACGACGTCTTGAAACTCGCCTTCGTCTTCGTCGCCGCGTTGATCGCCATGTTCGCGTTCGCCGCCGGCGTGCAAGGCTGGTTCGCCAAGAGGCTCAACATCTTGGGCCGCCTCCTCATGTTCGCCATGTGCATCGTGCTCTTCCTGCCGCGCATCATTTCCGAACCGATCGGCGTGCCGCACGAAGTCATCCAGATCGTCGTCATGCTGGTCTTCGCGGCCTTCTATGCCTGGCAGAAGATGAGCATGCGGCGCACCCAGACGGGAGAAACCTGATGTTCAAGTCTATCCTGGTTGCCGTCGATCTGGCCGACACGACGAGCCCGCATCTGGCATTGAATGCGGCGCTGGACATGGCGCGCAAGTTCGATGGACGCATTCACCTGATCTCGGTCGTACCGGGCTTTGGCGAGTCCGTGGTCGGCCAGTACTTCGCGGCGGATGCCGAAAAGAAAGCCGTGGAAGAGACCCATCAGCAGCTCCACGCCTTTGCCGAGGAACACATTGATGCCGAGCTGCGCGACTCCTGCGTCGTTGGCAACGGCAGCATCTATCAGGAAATCCTGGATGCCGCCGATCGGTTGGAGGTCGACCTGATTGTCATCGGCAGCCATCGTCCGGCCATGAAAGACTACTTGGTCGGCCCCAACGCCGCCCGCGTGGTCCGGCACGCCGAAACCAACGTGCTGGTGGTGCGTTACTGACCGCAAGGTGAAGCGGGAACACAATCGTCTTCAGGCCCCAGCGAACCGCGGTTCCGGCAGACCCGCGACGTCAACGTCGAGAGACAGAAGCTTGCCCGCATAAGGGTCATTCTCGGTCGAGGCTGACATGCCCGCATCGCGAGCCGTGGTGATAAACAAGGTGCGAAGCCCCTCACCGCCAAAAGCGACCATTGTCGGATAGGCGGTCGGCAGGTCGATGCGAAACACCTCCTCGCCTTTCGGTGAGAGCCGCGCGATGGCCGCGCCGCCATAAAGGGCCGACCAATAGCAACCATGTTCGTCCAGCGCGGCGCCATCCGGGCGTTCGACATCGACCGGCGTCTGAAAGAACAGCGATCTTTTGTATGGACCGTCGGCGTCGGCGCCTGCCTCGACGCGGTAAATCCGTCCGATCCGGCTGTCGGAGTGATAGAAGAAGTCCCCGTTGACGGGAAAGGCCAGGCCGTTCGACACGACGATGTCGCGCAGCACCGTTGTAACGGATCCGTCAGGCCCGATGCGGTAGAGAACACCGTCGGCATGTCCTCCGCGTTCGGTCAGGCTGCCGACCCAGAAACGGCCCTGCCGGTCACACTTGCCGTCGTTCAAGCGCGTGCATGTTGGATCGTTGGGTGTCTGGGCCAGCCGTTCAAAGGCGCCGGATTGAAACGAGAGCGTGTAGATGCCATCCCTCAGGGCACACACCGCGCCCGACGAACGGCGAAGCGCAAACGATCCGATCTCCTGGTCGGCCGTCCAGTGTGTCAGCGTTCCATCGGCTTGCTGGCGAAACAGGGTTCCGGAAAGCGAATCGATCCAATAGAGCTCGCCGGCCTCGACATCCCAGACCGGACACTCACCGAGTATGCTGACATGCTCGCATGCAACCTTGATGTCGCTGCGGATCATCCGGCACTTTTCTCCTGCGGCCACCCGACACCGTCGAACACAAAGCCTCGTCCTACGATCGAATGGCCTCTGCTGCGTCGACGAGCGTGATCAGGTAACCGAGGGCGTCGTCGAGATCGATCTCGATTTCATGACGCGCCGTTGCCGCGTCATGGGCTTCGAGCGCGTCCAGTATCCGGCCCCGCCAATCGCCGCGGCGTTCCATCACCGTATCGATGTACTTGGGATAAAGCAGTTTGAGATAGGGCCCGGTTTGGAGCCATAGGCTTTCGATGATCCTGATCAGATGCGGCATTGCCGACGCCCGATAAACGCCAAGCTGGAACTCACCGAGCTTGGTCACATCAGCCTCAAGGTCTCCCTGGTCTCTGGCTACTACCACCGCGTCGGCCCGTCGCCGAAGTTCGGCAACCTCTTCCGGGGTGATCCGTTCCGCCGCGCGCGCCACGGCGAGACCTTCGACGGCGATGCGGATGTCGCGCAGCTCTCGGATCTTGGCGCCGGTCATCGGCGGTACGCGGACCGAGCGGTTGGGTTCACCCTCCAGCACGCCTTCGGCGACAAGCCGGCGCAGGCTCTCGCGCACAGGCGTCAGACTCGTTTCGTACTCCGATGCGAGTTGGCGAATGACCAGTTTCTGCCCCGCCATGAAATGTCCGAGCATGAGCGCGGTGCGGATCCGGTCATAGACATGATCGCGCAGGATTGGACCTTCTCGGGAGGCCGGCGGCACGGTTGATAAGCTCTGTTTCATGCGACCCCGTGTCGTTTCGATTTCTGCGCCGCGATGACCTTGCAGTAGCGTCGGACATTCCCATAACCCGTCAATTTTGTAACCAAACAATATCAATTTGTGCTTTAAGAATAATTAATCTGTGATATTTTTTTGTTTGCCGGTGCCTAATTGGAACGGCATGGGCCTGTTTCGGGTCAATTTCACGGATGTCACGTCGGAGTCTTCATCATGACAATGAGCCTTCCCGAAAAGGGTCGCGCCTGGCCGGAACTCAAAGAGCAAATGGTCGGCGCGAAGGCCGACGACTACGCGTGGGAACGCGGCCGGTTGCCGCTCTATGTCTATTGGCGCGACGAAGAGCTCGGTCAGGTGGCGCGCGAGGCGTCGTCTTTGTTCTTTGTCGAGAACGGTATGGGCAAACGCGCCTTTCCCAGCGTTCAGAAACTCGAACAAGACGTCATCACCATGGTGCTCGGCTTGATGCAGGCCGGTCCCGCGGCAGCCGGCAACTTTACCTCAGGCGGCACGGAGAGCATCTTTCTAGCGGTAAAGACCGCCCGCGACTTCGCGCGAGCCAGGCGACCGGATATCGGGAAACCCAGGATCGTCCTGGCACGCTCGGCGCATCCGGCCTTCAACAAGGCTGCTCATTACCTCGACATGGATGTTATCCGTGTGCCGCTGCGCGACGACTTCCGGGCCGATGTCGACGCCATGGCCAATGCGCTCGACGACAACACCGTTTTGATCGTCGGCTCCGCGCCTGCCTATCCGCACGGGGTCTTCGACCCCATCGAGGCGCTCGCCGACCTGGCGCGCGCCCACGATCTTTGGCTGCATGTGGACGCTTGCGTCGGTGGCCTTCTCTCGCCCTTTGTCCGGCGGCTCGGCTACGACATTCCGCCGTTCGACTTCGCGGTTGACGGCGTGACAAGCATGTCGGCTGATCTGCACAAGTATGGCTTTACCGCCAAAGGCGCATCCGTGCTTATGTTCCACGACAAGAGCCTGCAGGAACATCTGCGTTTCACGTTCGACGAATGGCCGCGCGGCATCTACGCGACGGATACGTTCCTGGGCACGCGTCCCGCCAGCCCGGTTGCCTCGGCCTGGGCGGTCATGAACTACCTGGGTGAAGAAGGTTACCTCGACATCGCGCGCACGACGATGACGACCAAGGCCAGGTTTGCCCAGGGCCTTGCCGCCATTCCAGGCTTGGAGGTGTTGGAGCCCAACGAACTCTCCTTCCTGCTCTATCGATCGAACGATCCCGATCTCAACATCGATGCGGTCGCCGATGGCATGACCGAACGCGGCTGGTTTGTTGGTCGATGCGTCGAGCCACCGTCGATCCAGCTGATGTTCAACCCCGTGCACGCTGAGATTATCGGTGAGTACCTCGACGATTTGGCGATCGTCGTCGATCAGGTTCGAAGCACCGGGCGCGTCGGCGTCCTCGACAAGGCGACTTATTGATCCGCATCATGATCTCTCCACGTTGGATGCCCAACAGGGGACGCTGACCGTTGAAACTGGAGGAATACGCGAGCCACGACGCCGTCGGCTTGGCGCGCTTGGTGCGGGCGGGCGACGTGACGGCGGTCGAACTGGCCACTCTGGCGCGTGACGCCCATGACCGTGTCAACCCGCAGATCAACGCGATCATCGAGTTCTACGACGATGCCGAGACCATTGCGTCCGGCGGGTCCGGCGGGTCCGATACGGGCCTGCTGCAAGGCGTACCGTTCCTGCGCAAAGACCTTGGCCCCGCCGAAGCCGGGCGTCTTCAGGAGCGCGGAAGCCGGTTGTTCGAAGGCCAGCGGGCAGCCGTCGACAGCTACTTCTTCCAGCGCGCCCGTCAGGGTGGCTTGCGCACGCTCGGACGAACCACGGCACCGGAGTTCGGCACGTCCGGCTTCAGCGATTCCATCCTTCATGGCGTGACCGGTAACCCCTGGAACACCGCCTTGACCTCGGGTGGTTCCTCCGCGGGGTCGGCCGCGGCTGTCGCGGCGGGCATCGTGCCGTTGGCCCATGGCGGAGACGGCGGCGGCTCGATCCGCACACCGGCATCGTGGTGCGGTCTTGTCGGACTCAACCCGTCAAGGGGGCGGATCTCCGGCGGACCCGACCGCCAGGACACCAAGTTCGGCCTGGCCCGCAACTTCGTTCTGTGCCGTACCGTTCGCGACATGGCGGCGGCGCTCGACATCCTGTCCGGTCCCAGCCCCGGCGACCCCTTCATCATTGTTCAGCCGGACCGCCCCTATAGCGCCGAGCTTGATCAACCAACGGCCCGGCTGCGCGTCGGCGTCGCCCTGACAAAGTGGGGTGCTGTCGAATGCGAAACCGATGTGGTCGCCGCCATCGAAAGGACTGCGAACACTCTCGAGACGATGGGTCATCATGTTGACGACATCGATCCGCCTTTCGACGCTGCAGACTATGGCAACATCCTTCTGGACATGTCGGCGCTCGGCGCCAGTACCCTCGGCGATGCCGCCAAGGCGATGGGTCGTGAGATCGGCCCCGACACGCTGGAGCCGATCAACTTGAAACTCTACGAACACAGCAAAGACCTGCCGCTCGCCGTATCCGCCCGTGTGCACGAGGCCGTGCGTAAGATGCGTGCCGACGTTGGCGAAGCGGTTGCGCCGTTCGATATTCTGCTGACGCCGACCATGCCGACCACGGCACCACCCAACGGTGGCGTCTATTCAACGACCAACGACACCTTCTCTGCCAAGGAATGGATGGATGCGGACGCCGCCTTCTATCAATACGTCGGTGTCTTTAACGTGACCGGTCAGCCTTCGGTATCCCTGCCCGTCGCGCAAAGCAGCGGCGACCTGCCGATCGGCGTTCAGATTGTCGGGCGCTTCGGCGATGAGGCGACGCTGGTCCGCATCGCCCGCGACATCGAACAGGCCATGCCATGGGCGAACCGCCGGCCGCCAATCCATGTAGCGGCCGGCTAGAGCGCTTCGCGTCGCCGGTTACATACCCAGCTTGACCTCTTCCCATACGGATTCAAAGGCCTCGCGTGCCGGACTGGCGGTCGAGAAAACGGATGTGTCCATCATTTCCGACGGGTTGGCGAAACCGAGTTCGGCGAGCCGCTCCGGCGCCACCATGTCGAAGGCCTTCGTGTTGCTGTGGCCTTGGCCATAGCCCTCGATCATGTAGACGCCTGATTCCGGCGCCAGCATCGCGTCGATGAAGTCATAGACCAGTTCGTCGTCCGCTTCGCCGTTGGCCGAGATGCTGACGCCGCACACCCATGTCACGACACCTTCCTTCGGATTGGCGTACTTGACGGGGATACCCTGGTTCTGCAGTTCGATCGCACCGTTGGCCCAACACATCGCGATGTCGACTTCGCCGTTGGCGAGCGCATTGACGTACTCGGTCGGCGACTCCCAATAGAACCGAACGATGCCGCTCTCGCGTTGATCGACCAGTTTGTCTTTAAGCTCCGGCAGGTCGTCGACCGGCATGACATAGGGGTTGTCGTAGCCAGCGACGAGCCCGGCGGCGACGATGCTCATGATCGCGTCCTGCATGGCCACCCGCCCGGCATAGCGATCGTCGAACAACCATGCCCAAGTCTCCTCACCCTCGCCTTCGAACACGTCCGTGCGATAGCAGAAGGACGAGCTGCCCCAATCCACGGGCACCATGTAGACCTCGCCGTCATCGAGCTTGACGCCCTTCATCTCGCGCAGGCGCGGCCACAAGTCGTTCCAGCGCGGCACCCGCTCCAGATCGATCGGTTTGATGACCTCGGCGTCGGCGAACTTCTGCGTCTTGGTGGTGCACAGATGCACCGTATCCGGGGCAAAGCCGGCGCGGATCTTGGCCAGCGCCTCATCCTGCGTCGCGAAGATGCTGTACTCGGGCTGGGCACCGTGTTCCTCGACATACTCGCCGACGAACTCCGGTATCTCATAACCGGCCCATGTCATGGCCAAGAGGTTGTCCTTGTCTTCCGCGCGGGCGGCGCCTGACATCATTGGCACGGCGACCATACTCAGCCCGACCGCGGCCAATGTGCGGTGAAGGTCGCGGCGGTCCATGCGGCCCTCCGACAGCCTTTCGCGAAACGTCTTCGGGTCCATTGTTGCTCCCATGATCAGCCTCCCTCGCTGACAGCACGTCACGGCGTGCGCGATTCCCCACGATATCTGGGACAACAACTAGATCAAACTTTAAGCACAAAAGTCAAATTTATTTATCACAATTTGACTTCGGCCGACTGTCACGGCTGCCCCTTCTCGTGGTGGCGCGCTTCACCGGCCCGGCCCGGACGCGCGTCATGCGCCTCACCGGATCCAGGGTGATGGTAGAGTGTTCCTGGCTAGTAACGCGCTGCGGCGCCCGACCCTTGAGCCGGGTCGGCCGCACACGATCAGCGCTTACAAAGGAGTTCTTCGGGTCGCTTTATGGAGCGGCCGGCGCTACACCGACCTCGTCGGCATAGCGCCTTGTGCAACCGTCCTGCGCCGCGGCTAGCCGCCGCCGGCGCGCATCATGTGTTTGGCAATTTCGGCCTGGAACGCGGCGGCTTCGTCTTCCGAACAACCGGAGCACACGCACTCCACATGGGTCATCGGCAGGTTGAGCGAACCGAGCTTGCGGTCGCCTTCATAGGCAAGCGAGATGACGAATGTCTTGTCGCCGTCGCGCACGGTGATTTCGTCGCCTTTGACCTCGAAATCGCGGTGCCCAAGCGCCGAGATCATCTCTCGAAGACATTCATCCAATGTGCCTTGAATATCGTGCGTCTGCGTGAACGCCATCCTTGCTCCTCCTCAATCAACATCACGTTGGCCCCATTCAAGAGAGCAGCCTTGAGCCTAGAGCGCCGAGGCCCCGTCGCCAACTCGTTTTCCGCGTAACCTGCCGCCAGGAACGCCGTTAGACCCTGATATCCAGCGCCTCGGTCATGGATTGTTTGTCTTCCTGGCGGCCGCGCAGGTGGCCGGAGAGCTTGTGCTCGACGGTCTTGAAGACCCAAAGGATGCCGTAGGTCACCACCAGGTACATGATGCCGGCGGTGATATAGATCTCGTAGACATCGAAGGTGCGTGCCACGATCACGCGGGCGACACCGGTCAGATCCATCAGCGTGATGATCGAGACCAGCGACGTCGACTGGAACAGAAACACGACCTCGTTCGAATAGGCCGGCAGCGCCAGACGCAGCGCCTTGGGCAGGATGATGCGCCGATAGAGCAGCCAGCCTGACATGCCGCATGCCCTAGCGGCCTCGACCTCGCCATGGGGCACCGCGCGGATTGCGCCGCGGAAGATCTCCGCCGTGTAGGCCGCGGTGTTCAGCGTCAAGGTCAGCAGCGCGCAGAAATAGGCTTCGCGGAACAGGGTCCACAGCCCCATGTCCTGAAAGAACGGGCGGAACTGGCCGCTGCCGTAATAGATCAGGAAGATCTGCACCAAAAGCGGCGTGCCACGGAAGAAGAAGATATAGCCGTAGACCGGCGTCCACATCAGTGGGTTGTGGGACACGCGCAGCATACCGAGCGGTATGGCGAGCACGAAACCCAGGAAGAGCGCGATCGCCGTGATCTGGACCGTCAGGCCGAGCCCGCCGAAGAGCGCGGGGATGCTGTCGATGATGATCTGATAATCCATGACCTCAGGCCCGCCTGACGCCGCGGTTGGCCCAGGCCTCGATCCGCTGCTGGCCGAGCATGGAGAAGACCGTGATGCCCAGATACATCAGCGAGGCCGCAAAATAGAACGAGAACGGCAGCCTGGTCGCGCCGACGGCGATGAACGTCATGCGCATGAGTTCGTCGAGTTGGATGACCGAGACCAGCGCCGTCGCCTTGATCAGCACCATCCAGACATTGCCCAGACCAGGCAGCGCGAAGCGCCAGATCTGCGGCAGCAGGATGCGCCGGAAGGTCAGCATCTTGTGCATGCCCATGGCATGCGCCGCCTCCGCCTGGCCCTTGTCGATGGCCAGGAACGCGCCGCGAAACACCTCGGTCGCGAAGGCGCCATAGATGAAGCCCAGCGTCAGGACACCGGCGACGAACGGATTGAAGTCGATGATGATGTCATAGCCGATACGGTCGGCCAGATTCTGCACCAAAGTCGGCGTACCGTAAAAGATCACCAGCAGAAGGATCAGTTCGGGAATGCCGCGGATGACTGTGGTGTAGATGTTGGCGACAGTGTTGGCGACGCGGTTCTTGGCCAGTTTACCCCACGCACCCAAAAGACCCATGATAATGGCCAGGACCAACGCACAGACGCCGATCAGAAGGGTCATTTGCAGACCCTCCCACAACATCCAGCCATAACCTTTCAGATCGAACAGCCCGCCCACGCGAAACTCCGGCTATGGGTTCGATGACGATCAGGACAGAAAGGGCGGCGTCCCCTCACCAGTCTCGTGTTTCACAGACCGTGTGAAGGGACGCGCCACTGATCGGCGAGAACCCTACGCCTTACTCCGCACCATAGACGTTGAAGTCGAAGTACTCGTCCTGGATCGCCTGATAGGTACCGTCGGAACGGATCTGTACGATCGCGGCGTTGAAGCCGTCGACCAGATCCTGCTCGCCCTGGCGGATGGCGATACCGGCGCCATCGCCATGCCAGCGCGGATCGTCATAGTCGGGGCCGACAAACTCAAAACCCGCGCCCTCGTCCGTCACCAGGAAACCTTCCTTCAGCGCAACCGAGTCAGCCATCACCAGATCGACGCGGCCGTTGGCCAGGTCAAGATTGGCTTCATCCTGAGTGGCATAGACCACAACTTCGACGTCCGGGAAATTGTCGCGGATGAAGTTCTCGTGGATGGTCGCGCGCTGCACGCCGACCTTCATGCCCGACAGGATATCGTTCGCCGCGGCGACGTCTTCGGGAATCGTCAGATCCACGCCCTTTTCCTTGATGAATTTGGCGGGCGTCGAATAGTACTTGTTCGTGAAGTCGACGACCTCGGCACGCTCGGCCGTGATCGACATGGACGCGATGATGGCGTCGTACTTCTCGGCAAGAAGACCCGGGATGATACCGTCCCAATCCTGCACGACAAAAACGCACTCATAGCCTGCGGCGTCGCACAGCGCGTTGGCGATATCGATATCGAATCCGACGAGGTCGCCGTTTTCATCGATATAGTTGAATGGAGGGTAAGCGCCTTCCGTACCGATGCGCACGACATCCTGCGCCTGCGCGGCACTGGCCGCGAACCCGAATGCGGCGGCGAATGCGGCCGCCTTGAAGAGAGATTTCATGGATATCCTCCTTTTGCTCTCAAACATGATGCCAATTTAACTGCCCCCAGAAGAACCGGCTTAGAGATTGCTCGCCAAGAACTGCCGGAACCGTTCTGATTTTTGACCCTCGAAGATGTCCTTCGGCGGGCCGTGCTCTTCGACGCGGCCTTCGTGCAAGAAGATAACCTCCGACGAGACCTCGCGCGCGAAACCCATTTCATGGGTCACCACGACCATAGTGCGTCCCTCTTCCGCCAGTTGCCGCATGACGCGCAGCACCTCGCCGACCAGCTCGGGGTCGAGAGCGGACGTCGGTTCGTCGAACAGAAGAACATCGGGATCGACGGCGAGTGCGCGGGCGATCGCCGCACGCTGCTGCTGGCCGCCGGAAAGGTGGGCTGGATAATCATCGAACTTGTCGGCCAAGCCGACCTTGGCCAGGATTGCCTTGGCCTGTTCCTCGGCCTCCTTCTTGGGCCGTTTCAAGACATGCACCGGCGCTTCCATAACGTTTTGCAACACCGTCATGTGAGACCACAGATTGAACTGCTGAAACACCATGCCGAGCTTCGAGCGGATGCGGTCGACCTGGCGCGAATCCTCCGGCATCGGCGCGCCGTGCCGGTTTGTCGTCATGCGAATGAGCTCACCGGCGACAAAGACCTCGCCGGCATTGGGCACCTCAAGCAGATTGATGCAGCGCAAAAACGTGCTCTTGCCCGAGCCGCTTGAGCCGATCATCGCAATGACATCCCCTTCGTGCGCCGTCATCGACACACCCTTGAGGACTTCCAATGCACCAAAACTCTTATGAAGGTCGTTGACGACGAGCGCCGCCTCGGCCATGCGTTCCTCCCAAACTCACCTTTTTTTGGTCGCCGGTGTGGTCGACCGTTCTTCTTGTTGGTCGCAGTCAAACCACGAATAGGCGGGAATGGCAAGTACCTTGGATTGTTTTGCGTTTGAGACTTACAAGTCTTCTAAACACTGCTCTTTGGTATCAGTTGGACAATTGACCAGCGGTGGACTTTTCGTGTTAACGGAAGAGATCCGAGTTTACTGGAGAACACGTGATGGCCGGCCGTAATGTCTTGATCTTGATATCCGACGAACATCTGCGCGAAGGCGCCGGATGTTACGGCGGCCAGGTCCACACACCCAATCTGGATAAGCTGGCGGCCAAGGGGACGCGCTTCACCCAGGCGGTGACGCCTTCGCCGATCTGCGTGCCCGCCCGTGCGTCAATCGCTACCGGCCGCTACGTCCACGACATCGGCTTCTGGTCGAACGCGCAGCCCTATGATGGCAGCGTCAAGGGCTGGGGCCACCGCCTGATCGACGAGGGCCACCGGGTGGTCTCGATCGGCAAGCTGCATTACCGCAGTGCCGACGACGATAACGGCTTCGACGAAGAAATCATGCCGCTGCATGTGAAGAACGGCATCGGCTGGGTGCGCGGCCTGTTGGGCCGCGACGGCTCGGCGTGGAACAACGCCGCCCACTTCGCCGAGGAAATCGGCCCGGGCCTTTGCGACTATAACCGCTACGACATGCGCGTCGGCGAGGAGACCTGCCGTTGGCTTCGCGACGAAGCGCCGAAGATCGGTGACAAACCCTGGGTACTCTATGCCTCGTTCGTCACCCCGCACTATCCCTTGATCGTGCCGCAGGAGTTCTACGATCTCTATCCGCTCGACCGCATCGATCCGCCGCGCCTTAACGCGCCGGATGAACGGCCGAAGCATCCGGTCCTTGAGGCGATGCATCGTTTCATGAACTACGACGACTTCTTCGACGACCACACGCGCCTGGTCGCCAAGGCGAGCTACCTGGGCCTGTGCTCCTTTCTCGACGATCAGATCGGCAAAGTGTTGGCCGCGCTCGAAGCGTCGGGCCAGGCGGACAACACAGTCATCTTGTATTCCAGCGACCACGGTGAACTGGCCGGCAATCACGGACTGTGGACGAAGTGCGTGATGTATGAGGAGGCTGCGGCGATCCCCATGCTGGCCACTGGCCCCGGCATTCCTGAAGGTCAGGTCTGTGACGATCCGGTTTCGCTGGTCGACGTTCATCAGACGGTGTTGGACGCCACCGGCCTCGGCCTGTCCGACGACGACCACAATCTGCCCGGCCGCTCACTGATCGGCATCGCCAACGGCGAGCGGCACGGACGCACCCTGCTCAGCGAGTATCATGACGGCGGTTCCATCACCGGCATGTTCATGATCCGCATGGGCCGCTGGAAGTACATCGCCTATCCCGGCTATGCGCCGCAGCTCTACGATCTGGAATCCGATCCGTTCGAGGCCAACGACCTTGGCACAAGCCCCGAGCATCAGGCGATACGCGCCCAGTGCGAGGCGGCGCTCAGGACCGTCGTCGACCCCGACGACGCCAACCGCCGGGCGTTCGCCGATCAGGCAGAGCGCATCGCAGCACTGGGCGGACGAGAAGGCATTCTGGCGACCGAGGACTTCGATCAATCGCCGGTGCCTCTGTGATTCCCGTTGTCAGGGCAGTCGGCCTGCCGCTTGTCCTTTTGCTGACCTTGGCGGCCCAGGCACGTGCCGACGAACCGATCACCTGGGCGACCGACGGACTCTACACTCCCTTCAGCACGACCGACCACACCGGCGCGCCGGCCGGCCTGGACCACGCCATTGCCGTCGCCGTTTGCGATGCATTGAAACGTCCGTGCAGGTTTCAGGTCGTCCCCTGGCCTGAACTTTATCCCGGCTTGAAGGCGGGCCATTTCGACATCCTCTATTCCGGTATGTCGCGCTGGACCGTCAGCGCGGAAGGCGCGGTGCCCAGCGTCGCCTATTTCTCAACGGCCGGGCGCTTTGTCACCGAACGCGGCCGTCTGGATACCGTCGACATCATGGCGCCTGACATCGTCATCGGCGTCCTGGCCGGCACGCCGCACGCGCGCTACCTGGAAGACACGATCGGCAACGCGAACCGCCTTCGTCGTTACGCGGACCAGGAGGAAATGTACTTTGGCCTTTTGGCCGGCGCTGCCGACGTCGTGTTCGGCGACGGGCTCGCCCTCTACCATGATGTCGTCCGGCCGAGCCGCGGGCTTCCGGTCACCTTCGTGCCGCCGGCCATCAAGAACGACGCGTACTTTGATGGTGGCTTGGTCTTCGCCTTGCGCCCCGGCGACACGCTTAGCGAAGACATCGCGCGCGCGGTACAGACGCTGCATGAGGACGGCCGGCTCGACGTGATTATCGAACAGCATCTGCCGGGTTACACGCTACCTTGATGTCATCGCGGACATCACTTATACAATCGCCATGATAACGCGCATCCACTAGAAACAGTCGGCCTCACGGCCGACATCGCCTGACCGAACGGTCAGGTCTTCATGCGCGTCTGCATTCAAACTTCCCGACTTTGTTGATCGTCAGAGGACGCGCATCCCCGCAACCGGGGCAGCGTGCGCGCAATACAGATCCAACCGCGCATTCATCGCCCCAGCACACGACCAAACGGGCTGGCCGAGATCATGAACGTCTTTTCGCACTTGTTCGGGCGTAGATCACATTCGTTTTCGCCATGGCGACGCGAGATTGGCGCGACGGTCCCGCTCGCGGTCCCGTTTGCCCTGACCGAACTGGCCTACATGTCGATCATGACGACAGACGTCATCATGATGGGCTGGTTGGGATCCGATATGCTGGCCGCCGGGTCGCTCGCGCTGCGCCTCAACTTCTTCTTCGTCATGATCCCGTTCGGTGTGCTTGGCGCCGTCGCGCCGATCATCTCGCAGCATCTGGGCGCAAGACGCTTTCGCATGGTCCGGCGCGCCGCACGGCAAGGTCTCTGGCTCGCCGTCATCACATCGCTGCCCTGCCTCGCCGTCAGTTGGAACGCCGAGGCGATCCTGGTGCTGTTGGGCCAGGACCCGGTACTGGCAAAGGCCGGCCAATCTTACCTGCGCTACATGATTATCGGCCTGATCCCGGCCATGTGGATGTATGTCCTTGCCGAGTTTATGGCCGCGCATGCCCGCCCCCGCCCGGTCCTCGTCGTCACCGTGATCGCCATCGGTCTGAACGCGCTCGCCAACTACGCGCTGATGTTCGGCGCATTCGGCTTTCCGGCATTCGGGCTTGATGGCGCCGGCATCTCGACGGCGGTGGTCGATATCTTCATGTTCGCCGCCTTGCTCTTCTTTGTCCTGCAGGATCGGCGTCTGCGCCGCTACCGCATTCTGGGCCGTTTATGGCGCGCCGATGTCGAGCAGATGATCGAGATGGTGCGTATCGGCACACCGATCGCGCTGACCAACCTGTCGGAAGACGGCATGTACCTCGTCATGACGTTGCTGATGGGTTTGTTGGGCACGGCAGCCCTGGCGGCGCACACGGTGGCCGGCCAGTCGTGCGCCATCTTCTTCATGGTATCTGGCGGCTTGACCCTGGCGGCGACGGTCAGGGTCGGCCGCGCCACGGGCGCCGGCGATCATGTCGACGCCCGGCGCGCCGGCTGGACCGCCATCGGCCTGGCGGCTTGCTTCGCCGTCATTCCCGCCATGCTGTTCTGGTTCTATGGCGACCTGGTGATCGGCATCTTCCTCGATCCCGCGCTGCCGGAGAACGCGGAGGCCGTTACCCTGGCGATTTCGCTGCTGGCCATTGCCGCGGTGTTCCAACTGGCCGACGGCATGCAGGTTACCGCGATGGGCGCGCTGCGCGGCCTGAAAGACACGCGCGGCCCGATGTTGGTAACGGTTATCGTCTATTGGGGCTTGGCGGTGCCGGTCAGCCTGCTGCTGGTCTTTGTCTTTGATCGGGGAAGCGAAGCAATCTGGATCTGCTTGGCGGCCGCTTTCTGCCTTGTTGCCGCCTTGCTGGTCCGCCGCTTTGACAAACAGACACGAACCAACCCGATGACGTGATCAGTCCAGCAGCAGGTTCTCGCGCTGTTCGGCAAGCGGTTCGGCGCCCGCGACGTGGCAGACGCACTCGTCCTTGGTGACGTAGTAGCTGTCGACGAGTTCATAGACCAATCCCTCGGTCGGACTGGCCACCACGTGGCGTGCCTCCGTTGTCACCTCGGCCATCGGGTCGACGATCTCCGCGAGCACATCGCCCTTGCCAACGTGAGCGCCCAGCTCGGTCTTGAAGCTGATCACCCCCGTCGCGGGCGCCATGGCGAAACCGACGCCGGACAACGGTGTGGGATCGCAGCGCGGTTCGGGCAGCGGTCCGGCATCGCCGGCCAGCACCGATCGTCGCTTAAGGAAGCGCACCAGGTTGGCCGCGTCCGCGGCCGCGGTGTCGTCGTCGACATCGTGAAAACCGCGCAACTCGACCGTGGCGGACAGGCAGGCGAGCGGAACCGGCCGGTCCGGGTGTTGCGCGGCAACATGGCGCCACGGATTGGCGACCGAAAAGTCGAAGGCGACGTTGCCGGCGGTTGCTTCCTCTAACAAGGTGACCTCGCTGCCCAGGTCCGCGTGCAAGTCGGCGGCATCCGGCCACGACGCGGCATCAATAAATAAATGCAGCAGCGCGTCATAAGCGCAGTGCAGATCGAGCACGATGTCGGCGTCAACCGCCAGGGCGAAGAGTGTTTTCTTCAACATCGGCGAAGGTTGCATCGCCGGCCAATCCGCGATCGCGTCAAGCGCCGCGCGGCGGATCAGGTCGACATTGCGTACGGGGTCGTCCGTCAGCTGGCTTGCGACGGCCGCATCAATCTGCGCTGCAAGATCGGGATAGTTCCGGTTGAAGTTGACACCGGAATCCATGTCGTAGCGGCCGAGATGACGGCGCTGAAGCCGTTGGGCCAAGCCAATCGGGTTGGCGACCGGAACCACGATCACCTCACCCTTTATCGCCCCCTTGGCGTCGGCGTCTTCCAGCAACGCCAGGATATGGTGGGCAACCAGCAGAGCTGGAATCTCGCCCGCGTGGATCGCCGCCTGGATATAGACCTTGGGTCGCGCGCCAGTATCACCGAAACGATGCACGATTAGATCCTGATCCGATCCCAGCGAGGAAACCGGCAGCGGCAGGCGTTCAACAACATGACTCATCGCGCGCAATCCCGACCTTGGCGAACCGACACGGTTACCTCACTCGTCATCAGAGAATCATTGTCAGCGAATGGAGGCGCAAGATGGCACAAGACCGCTTCGAAATCAGCCATTTCGAAACGGTCTTGTGGACCCCAGGACGCTAAGCTGCGCGTGTCGTTGGGAAGGGGTCTAGCCTCGCGGCCGCTTTTGGCGCGCGGACTAGAACAAGCTGATCAGGAAATCCTCGATCTTGTCGGTCGCGTCGTCGCCCGAAGCGGGCGCGGTCTGGACGAGATCGGGTTCAGGCTCGGCGGCCGGCATGTAGATCCAGTGGTCGACCTGATTGAGCGCATAAATCGGACGGTAGTCTTCATCCATATCGACCTCGACCTTGGTGCTCAAATTGTCGAGCACCTTGGCGTGACCATCATGCTGCACTTCCAACACCGCGTGGTGGATACCCCGGCTTTCATCCAGCAGCACGACAAGGCGCATGTCCTGCTCGGCGAAACCCAACAAGCGCAGCGCCGCGTACTTGGCGATCGCATAGTCCTCGCAATCGCCGGAACCGGCGGCAAAGGACAGCGGTGACTGCCAGACATCCTCGATACCGAAGATCGTATCGTCGTTCATATAGGGCAGACGGTTAAAGTGGTCGTTCACCGCCTCAAGCTGCTGGTCGCGCGGCAAGTCGGCAACCGAACCAAGAAAAGCGACAAACGCCGCAACGGATGACCGGTCGCACGAACCGTCGCGGCGACAGGCCTCGATCGTGGCCTCGTCCCGGTCGATCAGCGTGGTCAGATGGCTCCAGGCTGGAATCTTCAGTGCTTCGCCGACGCTGACGTCGACAAGCTGGCTGTTGTCGCTGGCAAAGGCGTTACCCGTCAGTGCGAGCAGCGCAATTCCCGTCCCCAAAACCTTACGAAGAAACCGGCCCCGTGTCCCAGATCGATACAGTCTCATCTCCGCGGTCACCAAGTAGTTAGTAACACTTTGGGAGTAGTGTATCGATACCTCGAAAGAGTTATGTGACTGCTATCACAAAGAGATACATATACTTCTTTAGAAGGAGTAAGAAGTGCCGGCTAGACCTTGCGCCACCACGCGACCGAACCCGATCGTTTCGCCCGCTCTTCGTCATAGCGCAGGTATGGCACCAGCCTGCCGAGCCAGGCGAGCGCGCCGTGCTCGTTCATCCAATTGGCATAGGCGACATACTCAGGATAGTTGGAAAGGTGGTTTTCCTCGGTGCGCGCGCGCCAGTAATAGATCAGGTTGACCCCGACCAGCATGGCGCAAAGCTTGGCGGCCAACACGATGTCGCCGGCCGGGATGAAGGGGATCGAAATCATCCACCATGTGATGTTCTTTGCGACGTAGGCCGGGTGCTTGGTCAGTCGGTAGACACCCGAGGTCGACAGGCCGCGATAGGTCAGGTTGGAAAAGCGGAAGCCCAGCGACACCGACGCCAAGGTGTAGATGACGATGAAGCCGATGATCGTCGCCGCCCAAAGCATATAGAACAGCGGCACGGACTGCAGCCAATGGCCCCAGTAGAAACCGTTGTTGTACTGCAGGTACTGATCGAACACGACGAAGACGAAGGGCTTGTAGCAAACCAGGCATACCAGCCAGCCGAACAGCGTCGGTTCCGCCGAGCGGATCTCCGAATTGGTCAGCTTCAGCGTCATGATGTAGCCGCAGGTCGCGAACACCAGATCGATGCCGTAAAGCAGTGAGAATAGGAAGTCGTAGATGGACGCCGTGGACTCGTTCAAGGTGCCCGACAAATCGAGCAGACTGGCATAGTTGAAACCGATGACGTTTTCGACCTCAAGCGCCAGGTAACAGAACATCAGCGGCAGGAAGAAGAGCTTGATCAGCCAGACCCGGACCAGCTCCTTCACATGCGCCATATCATAGGTGAAGCGCCGGTCGTTGGTCATGTAGCGCAGCAACAGCCGGCCCATGTGGTAGTAACCGTCCTCCGGCTCCTCCATCACGCGATCGACGTACCAGAAATAGATGAAGGTCAGCGCGAGAATGACCGGCAGAAACAGGAGCGCGGCGTCAAAGAAGCGGCTGTAGAAGCCGTCGTACTCGGGAAACGTCGAATAACCGATCGAGCCGAAGCCCAGGATCGCCAAGAGCGCCAGGAACTTGATCGCGACCCGGCGCAGATTTGCGCGGCCATTGACGCGTGCGGTCCGGTGGCGGCGGAACACAAAGATATCGATGCCGACCACCGTGAGGATGCCGCCGGCGATGGCGATCAGACACATCACCGTGATGTTGTCGATCGGCATGCCGGTCAACTGGCGCAGCCACAACGTCACCGCGATGACAGACTGCAAATTGAAGGCCATCAGCGCCAACGCGCCGACGAACACCACCAGGCCACAGACGTTCGTGGTGAAGTCGATCTCGCTTTTCGGGCATTTCGAGACCGGAACGGCGGCCTGGGAGACGGTTGTCTTCATTGAGTTTGTCGCGCTTCGGTCATGGCAAACACCCGCCCGGTCACGCCAGACCGTCAGGTGACGGACGTCAGTCTAACGGGTGCAGTGTTCCCCAAACTGTGACCCGCATCAACAAACCACCGGGTCGCCGCTGCCACCCGCTTCTGACCGAAAACCATGCATTTGGTCCAGAAAACGCGTGATGTGACCGGTCGACTGTCATGATCCGCCGGGCATCGTGATCGCGTTGTGAGGTCGAGACGCCAGTGGTTGAGAACCGGCAAGGCCGGCAGAGGCTGATTCGACACCTCCGAAACGATGGTGGCCCATGCGATAGATACTCGCATGGGCCACCAATCCGTTGGGCGTGACCTGATATCAGGCCGCGACTAAGAACAAGGGTTTACTCCTGCCGGCCTTCGCGGCCGTTGTCACCGCTCCTGTCACCCTTGCCGCCCCAGTCGCTGCCACCCCAGTCGCCGCCGCCCCAGTCGCCGCCGTCCCAGCCGCAGTCGCCGCCGCCCCAGCCACTTGAACCGTGACCGCTGGAGCCGTGACCGCTGGAGCCGTGACCGCTTGAACCGTGACCGCTTGAACCGTGGCCGCTTGAACCGTGGCCGCTTGAACCGTGGCCGCTTGAACCGTGACCGCTGGAGCCGCCGTTCGAACCGCCGTTGGAACCGCCACTCGAACCGGACATCGGTGCTTTCTGCGAAGCGCACGGCGATGCCGGAAACCGGAGGCAGGATCACCGAGGGGACGTTGTAGTCCCGGGTCACCACCTCCCAGAGAAGCAGGAGACCTGCCCCGAAGAGGAGGGGCGGCCAGACCCCGGCCTTCCGGCCTGGCCCGGCGATATGGGCGATCAGCGCGCCAAGCGCCATTGCCGCGAGGAAAGCAACGCCGAGACTTGCCCCGGGCGGCAGATCGGCCTCCAACATCAAGAGCGCCAAAGCGCTGAGGAGGATCGCTCCGATGGCGGTGAGGGTGGGGCCCATATAGCCGGTCATCG
>JBCCIS010000012.1 GCA_039028155.1 Pseudomonadota bacterium | reverse complement strand
TTTCCGGTGTAACCGATGTCCCGTTTCGAGCCTTGTTATCGCTTTCTGTCCGCCGCTCCGGCGCGCGGGCGTTATCATGTCTTCATCTTCGACCTGCGACTTACGGGCTTGCCGGCACGCGCCGCCGCGCCAGCCGGCTCTTCGTGAACCCGTCCCTGATTCCGGCGCGCCAATGCGCCCCGTAAGAGCTGAAGAGAGACCCTGACCATGGCACGACCCGAATCTCATACGCCCAAGGCGATGCCCCATCACCGGTACCGACCGTTCACGCCGGTGGACCTGCCCGACCGCACCTGGCCCAGCGCGGTCATCACGAAGGCGCCGGCCTGGTGCAGCGTCGATCTGCGCGACGGCAACCAGGCGCTGATCGAGCCCATGGGGCCTGAGCGCAAGCGGCGCATGTTCAAGACGCTGGTCGAGATGGGCTTTAAGGAAATCGAGATCGGTTTCCCGAGCGCCTCGCAGACCGATTTCGATTTCTGCCGCGAATTGATCGAAGAGGAGATGATCCCGTCGGATGTCCGCATCCAGGTCCTGACGCAAGCCCGCGAGCATCTGATCCGGCGCACCTTTGAGGCGGTCGAGGGCGCCGACAAGGTGGTGATCCATCTCTATAACTCGACCTCGACCCTGCAGCGCCGCGTCGTCTTCGAAGAAGACCAGGATGGCGTCAAGCAGATCGCTGTCGACGGCGCCAAGCTGGTCCGCGAACTGGCCGAGGCCCAGCCCGGCCCCGATTACGTTTTCCAGTATTCGCCCGAGAGCTTCACCGGCACGGAGCTCGAGTACGCCGTCGAGGTGTGCGAGGCGCTGATGGATATCTGGGAGCCGACGCCTGAGAACAAGGTGATCTTCAACCTGCCGGCGACGGTTGAGATGGCGACGCCCAACGTCTATGCCGACCAGATCGAATGGTTCCTGAAGAACATCAAGAACCGCGACAGCATCATCCTGTCGCTGCATCCCCATAACGACAGGGGCACGGCGGTCGCCGCGACCGAACTGGCGGTGATGGCCGGCGCCGACCGCATCGAAGGTACGCTGTTCGGCAACGGCGAGCGGACCGGCAATGTCGACATCATTACCTTGGGCCTCAACATGATGACCCAGGGCGTCGACCCCAGGCTCGACATGTCGGATATCAACAACCTGATCAACGTCGCCGAGCACTGCAATCGCCTGCCCGTCCACCCGCGCCATCCTTACGCTGGCGATCTGGTGTTCACCGCCTTTTCCGGGTCCCACCAGGACGCCATCAACAAGGGCATGAAGGCGCTGGAGCGCCAGAACGAGGATGTCTGGGAGGTCCCCTATCTGCCGATGGATCCGAAGGACGTGGGCAGGAGTTACGAGGCGATCATCCGGGTCAACAGCCAGTCCGGCAAAGGCGGCGTGGCCTACATCATGGAACAGGACCACGGCTTCCACCTGCCCCGTCGGCTCCAGATCGATTTCAGCCAGGTCGTCCAGCAGATGACCGATGAGAGTGAATCAGAGCTGATGAGTGATGAGATCAAGGCGGCATTTGACCGGACTTATGTCGAGCCGGAAGGTCCGATCGGCTTCGTCACCTACCGCACGGTGCCCGATACTCATGCCAGCGAGCTCCGCCGCATGACCGCCGATGTCACGGTCGATGGCGAGGCGCGAGAGATCCATGGCCTGGGCAACGGCCCGATCGATTCCTATATCCATGCGCTCAAAGAAGAGCTGGGCATCGACCTGACCGTGGTGGATTACAACGAGCATGCTATCAGCCAGGGTTCCGACGCCAAGGCCGCGGCCTATGTCGAGGCGCGCAATGGCGCTGGGCTCACCGTCTTTGGCGTCGGCGTCAACAAGAACATCGTCCAGGCGAGCCTGTTGGCGGTGACGGCGGCGGCGAACCGGCTGGCGACAGCGGCCTAGAACAGATCCCATTTTGATGGAATTGCCGCGCGATAGCATCAAAGTGGGTGAATCTGCTCTACTTGTCAGATGGAGAGCGGATTCACATGATGCGAAGAACCGGTCATCGGTTCTGCGCATTATGACCTGCTCTGCCCAGCCGTTTTGCCAAGCTTTGAAGCGGGTTTTCAGTGATGACGGGCACGTGATGGGATCGCAGTTCTGCTGGCCTTTTGGGCGCTTCGGGGCTATGTGCACGCCATGACGGAGTTGTCCGAGGCGCAAACCCTGGCGGGCGATCTGATCGCCCGTGCCGAAAAGGCCGGCGCCGACGCCGCCGATGCGGTGATCTTCAACAGTACGGCGCTGGACGTACGCGCGCGGCTGGGCGAACTGGAAGACCTGGAACGTTCGGAGTCCTTTGATCTGGGCCTGCGCGTGTTTGTCGGCCAGCGCCAGGCCAACATTTCCACGACCGATACCGACGATGCGGCGCTGGACGATCTCGTCGCGCGCGCGATCGCGATGGCGCGGGTTGCCCCGCCGGACGAGTTCGCAGGCTTGGCCGATGCCGCTGAGCTGGCACACGACATTCCCGATCTCGACCTGGAAGAGCCGGGCGAACCGGAGCCTGCGACCCTGATCGACCAAGCGCTCGCCTGCGAGGACGCGGCGCGTTCGGCTGACGGCATCACCAATTCGGAGGGCGCGGAGGTCGGTTGGCATCACTCGACCGCCGTCATGGCCGCGACCAACGGGTTTGCCGGCGGTTACATCGCCACCCAGACGGCGATCTCCGCATCGGTTATCGCCGGTGAGGGTCTCGGCATGGAGCGTGGCTACCACTTCTCGGCCGCCCGCTTCACAGAAGACCTTGACCCGCCCGACGAGGTCGGCCGCGAAGCCGCCAGGCGCGCGCTGAGCCATCTGGGTGGCACCAAAATGCCGACCAAACCCGTGCCCATCGTGTTCGAGCCGCGCATGGCCAACAGCATCCTGGGTCATCTGACCAGTGCGATCACCGGACCCTCCATCGCGCGCGGCACCAGCTTCCTGGTCGACCGCATGGGCGATGCGATCTTCGACAGCAGTATCAACATCGTCGAGGATCCGCATGTGCGCCGTGGTTTGCGCTCGCGCCCGTTCGACGGCGAGGGCGTCGCCTGCCAGAAGCGCCACCTGATCAAAGACGGGCGCCTGACCACCTGGCTCTTGGACTGCCGCTCTGCCCGCCAGTTGCATCTGACGACCACAGGCCACGCCAGCCGGGGAACGTCGGGGCCGCCGTCGCCCGGCGCCTCCAACGTCACCATGCAACCGGGCGAGCAGACGCCTGAAGACTTGATGGCCGATATCAAGGACGGGCTCTATGTCACCGGCCTGATCGGTTTCGGCGTCAACCAGGTGACCGGCGACTACAGCCGGGGTGCGTCGGGTTTCCGTATCGTCGACGGCGAGCTGGCCGGCCCGATCACCGAAGTCACGATCGCCGGCAACCTGATCGACATGTTCGCCAACTTGACGCCCGCCAACGATCTTGAAATCCGCCATGGCTTCGATGCGCCGACACTGCGTATCGAGGGCATGACCGTCGGCGGCGAATGAACGCGATGGCCTCAGCCACGGCACGAGACGACCTCGATCTGCTGATTGACGCGGTGCGCGAGGCCGGCACGTTGGCGATGCGGCACTTCCGGACCGACGTGAAGACCTGGACCAAGGGCGAGGACGACCCGGTCACCGAAGCCGACATCGCGGTCAACAAAATGCTGTTCCAACGCCTGCGCGAGGCGCAGCCGGCCTATGGTTGGCTGAGTGAGGAAACCGAGGATAACGACGAGCGGCTGGACTGCGCGCGTTTGTGGATCGTCGATCCGATCGACGGCACCCGCGCCTTCATCGAGGGCCGGGCGGAGTTCACCATCGCCGCCGCCATGGTCGACCAGGGCCGGCCACGGGCCGCCGCCGTGTTCAACCCGGCGACCGACGAGCTGTTCGATGCCATCGAGGGCGGCGGCGCGCGCCTTAACGGCGAGGCGATTTCGGTGTCCGCGCGCGACACTTTCGATGACGCCCATATCCTGGCCAGCTCGCGCACGGTGCTGCGCGCGATCCAGCGCATGGCCGACAAGCCGGTGACCTATGACATCGTGAACTCGATCGCCTTCCGCATCTCGCTGGTCGCGGCCGGGCGTTTCGACGCGACTTTCTCGCTGGGCGCCAAGAGCGACTGGGATCTGGCCGCCGCCGATCTGATCGTACAGGAAGCCGGCGGCCGCTTGAGCGACGTCGAAGGCGGCGCGTTCACCTATAACTCGCGGCGGGCGCGCCATCCTTCCGTGCTGGCGGCGGGACCGGCCATGCACGACGCCCTGCGCGAGGTCATTGCCGGCATCGACTGGTAGACGGCGGGACGGCGGGCAATACCGTCCATTGGTGCCAAATCCGCTTGTGTGATAGTTAGTTACCCTGAAATCCGGTTCCCTGGTGGGCCCCAAACGTGACGCTTCAAACCCCGGCGCCAGCGCCGACCCATACCCCGACCCAGATCATCGTGCGCCGGCTGCTGCGCGAGCACATTCTGCGCTACCTGCCGAAGATGCTGCTGGCCGGCGTGTTCATGGCGGTCGTCGCCGCGACAACGGCGGCCTATGCCTATCTGGTGCAGCCGATCCTGGACGACATCTTCATCAGCAAGGATGAGTCCAGTCTGATGACGATCACCATTGCGATGCTGGTGGTGTTCGCGCTGAAAGGCATGGCCGATTACGGTCAGAATGTCATCATGTCGCGGGTTTCTATGCGCATTGTCGCCGACATCCGCCAGCGCGTTTATCAAAGCCTGATCCACGCCGACCTCGCGTTTTTCCAGGACAAGTCGACCGGCGAACTGATCGCCGGGTGTATGAACAACGTCGATCTGATGCGCGATGCCGTCTCCAAAACGCTGACCGGCCTCGCCAAGGACTTCATGACGCTGGTCTTCCTAATCGCGGTCATGTTCTACCAGGACTGGTTGATGGCGATCGTCTCGTTCTTTGTCTTCCCGCTCGCCGCACTGCCGACAATCTTGATCGGCCGCAAGGTCCGCAAACGCGCCAGCCGCGCCTGGGCCGAGCTGGAGCAGGTCACCGCATTCATGTCGGAGACGTTCCGCGGCATCCGTTTCATCAAGGCCTATGGCCAGGAAGATCACGAGACCGAACGGGCCCGCGAGCGTATCGACGAGCTGTTCCTGCGCATCTTCAAAACCATGCGCGCGAAGGCGGTGGTCAGTCCGATCATGGAAATCCTGGGCGGCTGCGCGGTCGCGGTGATCGTTCTTTATGGCGGCAGCCAAGTCATCGAAGGCACAACGACGACCGGTGCGTTCTTCTCGTTCATGACCGCGTTGTTACTCGCCTATCAGCCGATGAAGAACCTGGCCAAGCTGAACAACAATCTGCAGGAAGGCCTGGCGGCGGGTCAGCGGGTGTTCGCCCTGATCGATGTCGAGCCAACAATCCGCGACCGCGACGACGCAGTCGATCTGGCCATAGCCGACGGCGCCATTCGCTTGGAGAACGTGCACTTTGCCTATGGCGAGGCACCGGCGCTCCATGGCGTCACGATCGAGGTGCCCGCCGGCACGACGGCGGCTCTGGTCGGTGCTTCCGGCGCCGGTAAGTCGACGATGTTAAATTTGATCCCGCGCTTTTACGAAGTCGGCGACGGCGCGGTGACCGTCGATGGCGTCGACGTGCGCGATGTCACGATCGCCAGCCTGCGCCGCAACATCGCACTGGTCAGCCAGGAGGTCGCGCTGTTCAACGACACGGTGCGCGCGAACATTGCCTATGGCCGGCCGGATGCGAGCGATCAGGAGATCGAGACCGCCTCGCGCGATGCTGCGGCCCACGATTTCATCATGGCGTTGCCGGATGGCTACGACACCGTTGTCGGCGAGTCCGGCCTGAAGCTTTCAGGCGGTCAGCGCCAGCGCCTGTCGATCGCGCGGGCCATCTTGCGCGACGCGCCCATCCTGTTGCTCGACGAAGCGACCAGCGCGCTGGATAGCCAGTCGGAACGCGACGTGCAGCAGGCGCTGGCACGGCTCGCCGAGGGCCGCACGACCGTGGTCGTCGCCCACCGCCTCTCCACCGTCGCCGATGCCGATACCATCTACGTGCTGGACCAAGGCCATGTCGTCGAGGCCGGCAGTCACGCCGAGTTGCTGGCAAGGCGCGGCGCCTACGCGCAGATGTACGCGCTGCAGGTGATCGACGAACCGGATTCAGCGGCCGTCGCCGCCGGCGAGTAAGCGGGCGATGGCGTTCTTGAAGACCGCCCTGAAAAAGCAGGCTGTGCAGCGCACGCTGTCGACTCTCGCCGCGCAGTACATGCGCCTTGTCCGATGGACCGGTCGATGGCGAATGATCGGCGGCGACGAAATTCTGCCAGGTAACACCCGCCCGCTTATCATCGCCTTTTGGCACGGTCGCATGCTGATGATGCCGCCACAATGGCCCAAGGCGATGCCGGTCAAAATGCTGATCTCCCATCATGGCGACGGTGTCTTGATCGCCGATGCCATCAGGCATTTCGACATCGGCTGCATACAGGGTTCGACCAAACGCGGCGGCACCGCGGCCTTGCGCAACGTGTTGGCGGCGTTGAAGGACGGCATCTGTGTCGGCATCACGCCGGATGGGCCGCGCGGGCCGCGAATGCGCTGTACCGGCGCCATCGCCGATATCGCCAAACTCTCCGGCGTGCCGATCCTGCCGGCAACATACGCGGCGCGTTGGCGCGTTGTCTTCGGATCGTGGGATCGTTTCGTGCTGCCGCTGCCCTTTACGCGCGGTGTCTTCCTGGTCGGCGCCCCCATCGAAATCGCACGTGACGCCGACAGCGAATCCGCACGATTGCTCATCGAGACACAGATGAACGAATTAACGGCGCGCGCCGACGCCATGATGGGCGTCGACACGATCATGCCTGCCAACATGGAGCCGGCGGGAGCGGCGGGATCATGAGCCTGGCGCTCTATCGTTCAACCGCCTGGGTCATCGAGCCGTTCATGCCGATGCTGCTGAAGCGGCGCTTGTCGCGGGGCAAGGAATCGACGGTGCGTTTCGGCGAGCGGTTCGGCCATCCCGGCTTGCCACGTCCCGACGGCCCGTTGCTGTGGGTGCATGCGGCGAGTGTTGGCGAGTCCCTGTCAGTGCTGCCGCTGATCGAGCGTCTGACCAGCCGGCATGAAAGCCTGAACGTGCTTGTCACCACCGGCACGGTGACGTCGGCGGAGATCCTCGCCGAACGTCTGCCGCCGCACGCCATTCATCAGTTTGTGCCAGTCGACACACCCGGCGCCGTCAAACGCTTCCTCGACCACTGGCAGCCGGATGCGGCGCTGTGGGTCGAATCGGAATTGTGGCCGAACCTCTTGGCTGCGCTCGACCGGCGCGGCATTCCCCGCGCTCTCGTCAACGGCCGCATGTCGGCGGGATCGTTCGCGCGGTGGCGCTACCTCCTGGAGACGGTCAAGGGCCTGGTCGGCGGCTTCAAGGTCTGCCTGGCCCAGACCGAGACCGATGCCCAGCGCTTCGCCGAGCTGGGCGCCAAGCAGGCTCATTTCGCCGGCGATCTGAAAGCGGTCGCCGCGCTGCCGGAAGCGGACCCCGTCGCGCTGCACGATCTGAACGCGGCCATCGGCGAGCGCCCGGTATGGATCGCCGCCAGCACCCATGAGGGCGAGGAAGCGCTGGCATGGCGGGTCCATCAAGAACTTGCCGCCAAGCTGCCGGGTCTGCTGACCGTCATCGTGCCGCGCCATCCCGTCCGCGGCGACGACGTCGCCCGCGACCTCGAAGCGTCCGGCGCGAAGGTCGTGCGGCGCAGTTCGGGCGTCATGCCGGACAACAATTGCGACGTCATCCTGGGCGATACGATGGGTGAGATGGGGCTCTACCTGCAGCTTGGGCCCATCGTCTTCATCGGCAAATCGCTGCTGCACGACGGCGGCCACAACCCGCGCGAACCCGCGCGTCTGGGCCGGGCCATCGTGTTCGGACCGGGCATGACCAACTTCGTTGACGCGGCCGCGGCGCTGACGGTCGGCGGCGGCGCCATCGAGGTTGCCGACGAAGCCGGTCTGGTCGACGCCGTCGCCGACCTTTTCGCCAATCCCGACAGCCGCCAGGCCATGGGCGAAGCCGCCCTGGCCATCGCCGAACGTGACGCCAACGGCGTCTTGGACCGCGTCGAGGAATCGCTGCAACCGATTACCGACGCCTTGGGTCATGCAGACCCCTGAGTTCTGGTCGAGGCGCGGCCTGATCCCGACCCTTCTGGCGCCGGTGGCGTGGTGCTACGGCGCGCTGGCATGGTGGCGCCAGGCCTCATCCGGCCAGGGCGCGAAGGCGCCGGTGCCGGTCGTCTGTATCGGAAACCTGGTCGCGGGCGGCGCCGGCAAGACGCCCACGGCGATCACCATCGCCCGGCAGCTGAGCCGCCTGGGCGCGAAGTCTCATTTCCTGACCCGCGGCTATGGCGGGCGCCGCGCCGGTCCCCATCGGGTCGATGCCAGAAGCGACACGGCCATCGATGTCGGCGACGAGGCGCTGGTGCTGGCCGGGCATGCGCCGGTCTGGGTCGCCCGCGACCGTGTTGCCGGTGCCAGGCAGGCGGTGGAAGCCGGCGCCGACATCATCGTCATGGACGATGGTTTCCAGAACCCGTCGCTCGCCAAGGACCTCTCCATCATCGTGATCGACGGCTCCTATGGATTTGGCAACGGGCACCTGCTACCGGCCGGCCCCTTGCGCGAACCGGTGGCCCGCGGGCTGGGCCGTGCACAGGCGGTCGTCATCGTCGGCGAGGACCGCTATGGGTTCGGCCCAGCGCTCAAGAACCATGGGCTCGCCGTCCTGGAAGCGGCCATCGAGCCGCAGCTTGAGGCGCTGGTGCTGGAAGGACAGGCGGTCTTCGCCTTCGCCGGCATCGGACGGCCGGCCAAGTTCTTCGAAACACTGACGAGCCTGGGCGCCCATGTCGTCGGCACCAAGAGTTTCGCCGACCACCACCGCTACCAGCCGCTCGACGTCATGGATCTCGCCGAACGCGCCAGCCGCGCCGGGGGCGAATTGGTGACAACGGAAAAGGACTGGGTGCGCCTGCCCGACGAAGCCCGCCTTATGGCCCGCCCCGTGCGCGTCAACCTGGTTTTCCGCGACCCCGACGCGCTCGACGCGCTGTTGAAAAACTTCGTGAACAAGACGCCGGAGCAAGCGCTTTAGAACAGCGCGCCCTGGTCGTCGCTGCTCTTCTTTTTCGATTTCGTACGAGGCTTGGCGGGCGGCGGGTCGCCATCGGCAACCGCTTGGCGTTCGCCGTCCTGGAGCTTCAGGGTCAACGCCATGCCCGGCTTGATGGCGGCGGCGCGCGACAGGACCTCGCCGCGCTCATCGAGGACCACGGCAAAGCCCCGACTTAAGGTCTGCTCATAGCTGTAGCTCTCAAGCAGCTTGCCCAGGTTGGCGACGTGGCGGCCGCGATCCTCAAGCTGGCGCGACACCGTTTGATCGAGATCGCGTGTTCGCCTTATCACCTGCTCGCGCTGCTGGTCGAGCCTGTCGGTCAGACCCTTGAGGCGCAGGCCGGCAGACGCTTTGGCAAGCGCGCCGCGTTTATCGGCCAGAAGCTCGCGGGGGTGACGCAGGCGTTCGGCGAGGTCGCGCAGACCATGACGGCGCTCGCCGAGAAAGACGGTCGCGACACGGCGCAGGGATTCCGTCGCGTTGTCGAGGTCCTGCGCCGCCGTTTCGACCAGCCGAACGGGATCGGGCAGGCCGCGCGCCAGACCGCGCAGATCACCGCGGCCCCGGTCGAGTTGGCGCTGCGCGGCGCCGACCATGCGCTGCTCGGCATCAAGCACCTGGACTTCCAGTTCCGCGCGCACCGGCACCGCCATCTCCGCGGCCGCGGTCGGCGTCGGCGCCCGCCGGTCGGCGGCGAAGTCGATCAGCGTCGTGTCGGTCTCATGCCCGATCGCCGAGATCAGCGGGATCGTCGACCCAGCCGCGGCGCGCACGACAATCTCTTCGTTGAAGGCCCACAGATCCTCGACACTGCCGCCGCCACGCGCGACGATCAAGACGTCAGGGCGCGGGACCGGACCGGCCTCGGCCAGCCGGTTGAACCCTTCGATCGCAGCGGCGACCTGCTCGGCGGCGCCGTCGCCCTGCACCATGACCGGCCACAGCAGCACATGGCGGGGGAAACGATCGCGCAGCCGGTGCATGATGTCGCGGATGACGGCACCGGTCGGCGACGTCACGACGCCAATCACGTCGGGCAGCCAGGGAATCGGTTGTTTGCGGGCGTCGTCGAACAGCCCTTCGGCGCCAAGCTTCTTGCGGCGTTCCTCCAGGAGCGCCATCAGCGCGCCGACGCCCGCGGGCTCGATGCTTTCGATGATCAGCTGATAGCTGGAGCGCCCGGCATAGGTCGTCAGCCGGCCGGTCGCCACCATCTCCAGCCCCTGTTCGGGGCGGTGGCGCAGCTGGTTGGCGGTGTTGCGCCAGCAGACCGAATCCAGGACGGCCTTGTCGTCCTTCAGCGACAGATACATGTGGCCGGACGCCGCCGTCGTCACGCGCGAAATCTCACCGCGCACCCGCACCCGATCAAACGCGCCTTCGATGGTGCGCTTGACCGCCTGGCTGATCTCGGAAACCGAAAACTCGGGGATATTGTTGGCCGGCTGGCCGTCGGCATCTGGGTCCATGGCGGCGGCCATGATACAAGACCGCCGCAACCCAGCAAGCGGGGTTGGTCTGTCCGCTGCGGCACCAGCCCACTCCCCCGCCCGGCCACCCCGAGGATGCTGCCATGGGTGGCCGGGCGGGGGAGTGGGCCGGCTAAGACGGCCTGCTGCAAGCAACAAAGGAGCGAGCATGAAGGTTCTTGTGTTGGGTGGCGGCGGGCGTGAGCACGCGCTGTGTTGGGCGATCGCCAATTCGAGCATGGTCGATCAGGTCTTTTGCGCGCCCGGCAGCGACGCCATCGCCCAGCTCGCCACCCCGGTCGCCGTCGGCGTTGGGGACATCGCCGGCATCGTCGGGTTCGCGGCAGAGAATGGGATAGACCTGGTCGTACCCGGGCCCGAGGCGCCCTTGGTCGCCGGCGTCGCCGACGCGCTGAGGGATGCCGGCATCGCCTGTTTCGGACCCGGCGCCGCGGCAGCCCAGCTTGAGGGCAGCAAGGCCTTCACCAAGGACGTGCTGGACCGCGCCGGCGTGCCGACCGCGCGCTGGCAGCGCTTCGACCAAACAGCGCCGGCCAAAGCCTATATCGAAAAGCTCGGCGCGCCGATTGTCGTCAAGGCCGACGGACTGGCGGCCGGCAAGGGCGTCACCGTCGCCATGACAGTGGCCGAGGCGATCGAAGCGGTCGAGGCGGCGATCGACGAGAAAGTTTTCGGCGAGGCCGGTGCCAGCGTCGTGATCGAGGAGTTTCTGGATGGCGAAGAGGCCAGCTTCCATGTGCTGAGCGACGGCGAGAACGTCGTACCGCTGGCGACCAGCCAGGACCACAAACGCGCCGGCGACGGCGACAGCGGGCCGAACACCGGCGGCATGGGCGCCTATTCGCCAGCCCCCGTCGTTAGCGATGCCGTGCATCAGGAGGTCATGGAGCGTTTCGTTCAACCGACGCTGAAGACCATGGCGGCCGACGGCGCGCCGTTCCAAGGCGTTCTCTATGGCGGCCTGATGTTGACATCCGACGGCCCGAAGCTTTTGGAATACAACGTGCGCTTCGGCGATCCGGAATGCCAGGCGCTCCTCATGCGGCTGAAGTCCGACATCGTGCCGGCGCTGCTCGCCGCGACCGAGGGCGAGCTGAACCATGTTGATCTCAGATGGTGGGACAAGGCCGCGCTGACCGTGGTCATGGCCACCAACGGCTATCCGGGATCTTATGAAAAAGGCAGCCCGATCAAGGGCTTGGAGGCGGCCGGCGGGCTCGACGACGTGATGGTTTTCCATGCCGGCAGCAAGCGCGACGGCGACCAGTGGCGCGCCAGCGGCGGCCGGGTTCTGGGCGTCACGGCGCTGGGCGACACCATCGCCGCGGCTAAGGAACGCGCCTATCAGGCGGTCGACCTGATCGACTGGCCGGGCGGTTTCTGCCGCCGCGATATCGGCTGGCGCGCGGTGTGAGGCGATGGCGGTCGCGGGCATCACGTTGAGGCCCATCACGGCCGGCGACCTGGATACCGTCCGCGAATTACAGGCGCGCTCCTTCACGCCGCTCGGCGGCGGCGCCAACTCAGCCGAGCGGATGAGAGCCGCTCGTGCCTTTTGCCTCCCCGCCCACGCCGACCTATCCTGACCGCACGACGAACCAGCGGCGACGCGCGTGAGCGAGCACGACAACACCGACATACCCGGCGTTCTCATCCACCCGCCGCTCCTGTTCTTGATTCTCGTGATCATCGGGATTGCGCTCGACGCGGTCTGGCCGGTGCCCTTGATGCCGGCCTCCATGCAGATCATGGGCGGCGGTGTCTTGATCGTCATGGCGGTGTCGCTGTTGGGCTCGGCTCTCGTGCGGTTCCGCCGCGCCGAAACCCATGTCGAGACCTGGAAACCCGCCTCGGCGCTCGTCACCGCCGGCCCCTACCGGGCGACACGCAATCCCATCTACATCGCCTACGGTCTTGCGTTTCTTGGATTGGCCTGCGCGCTCGACAACATATGGCTTGCGGGCCTCACCGTCGTCTTGATGGTGTTTCTGGACCTGGTCGTCGTGCGCCGCGAGGAACGTTATCTCGCCGCCAAGTTCGGCGACGACTACCGCGCCTACAGCGGTCACGTCCGCCGCTGGCTCTGACAGGGGAGGTCAAATCATGCCCTTTGATGTGATCGCGATAAGATTGTCGAAGGTCATCCTGATCGGCGGCTTGGGCGTTTGGGCCTTCTTCGCCGTACTCGGCAACGTCACCGACTACGACGCCAACTGGGCCTTCGTGCAGCACGTGCTGTCGATGGATTCGATCTTTCCTGATTCGCCGCTGATGTGGCGTGCGATCACCGATCCGACGCTGCAGACGATCGCCTACCTGATCATTATGTTCTTTGAAGCGCTCACCAGCATCTCCTTCCTGATTGCGGCCTGGATGATGGCAAAAGCCCTGAAGGCGCCGAAAGCCAAGTTTAAGCGCGCCAAGGCGTTCGTCGCGCTCGGTGCACTTTTCGGCGTTGGCCTATGGATGATCGGTTTCATGGCGATCGGCGGCGAATGGTTCGTGATGTGGCAGTCCGGTCAATGGAACGGCCAGCAGGCCGCTTTCATGTTCTACATGAGCATTCTCGCTGTCGTCATTTACGTCTTCCTCGACACTGACGGCGAACCGGCCGCCGAACCCTAAAACCACGAACTCGTCTGGTCGAGCCCGCGCCGTTCCAACTGCGGCACCTGGCAGTCTGGCGCCGGGTGGCCGGTGACGATCAGGAGATACGGTTTCTCGTGGCCCGGCCGCTCCAGGATCTCGTTCAAGAAGCCCATCGGGCTCGGCGTATGGGTGAGCGTCGCGAGGCCAGCATGATGCAGCGCGCACAGCAGAAAGCCGCCGGCCAGGCACACGCTCTCGGGCACATAGTAGTGTTTGACCTTGCGACCGTCCGGCAACAGACCGTGCCGTTCGCCGAACAGGGCGATCAGCCAGGGTGCGGTCTCCAGGAACTGCTTTTGCCAATCCGTCCCGATCGGCGCCAGCGCGTTCAGCCAATCCTGTGGCGCGCGCCCGCCATAGAACGCCTTTTCTTCCTCCTCGGCCGCCACGCGGATGCGCTGCTTGATGGCGCCATCGCCGACAACGGCAAAATGCCATGGCCGCATGTTGGCACCCGACGGTGCCCGGTTGGCCGCCTCCAGGCACGTCTCGATCACCGCGCGCGGCACCGGCTGGCTGTCGAAGTCGCGCACCGTGCGCCGGCTCGCCATGGCGTCGCGAAAGGCGGCGGCCGCGGCAAGGCGTTCGGCGTCGTCGAGAGCCGGATAAACACCGAGCGGCTCCATCGGCGCCGTTCCATTGAAAGCCGTCATGTTTCCTCCCACAGATCGGTTTTGGTTAACGGCCCGTAACGGCCGGGCGCTGGCACGAAACTTGCGCCGAACCGCCCCATGGATAGCCCACGGGTTTTCATCTGTCCCAGGTCTGAACATTGGCTCAGCAAATGGGACAGCATGACCAAGAATGGGTGCTGCAATGCAGCATGCCGCGCCGCGTTCTCGCGCCCTAGGGCGCTCCATCGCCCGCCGGCCGTGCGAGCCAACGGCGGCTGACGGGCCAGACGAAAGGAGGTAGCCATGCGATATGTCCTCATCGCGCTGACGGCGCTCTCCCTCTCCGCGGCCTTTTCCTTCGCCAGCGCCCAGCAAACGCCGGACTTCGAGCCGCTTTATGTCGGCATGCCGAACCACGACACCTTCATCGCGGCCTGCCTGGACGAAGCCAGCGCACGTCAAGTCCTGGCCGAGCAGAAGGTGAACGGTGCGGCCGCCGCCCGCAAGGTCTTTGCGGCGACCGGTATGTGTTTCCAGATGCGGGCGGACTTCATCGCCATCCGCGTCGTCGGCGAGGTCGACATGGGCACCCACGTGGTGCGCATCATCGAAGTCGGCTCGATCCGTGACACCAGCGCCCAGCACCTCTTCATCATCACCGAAGCGCCTCTGCTGGAGGGGATTACGGCCTGATCAGACGGGTGGCTGTCCGACTGGCAGAAGACGCTCGCGCTGCGCTCACGGTGACGGATTGATCGACGTCGCATTCCGTCACGGCAAGCCCGCGTTCTCGTCCAGCCACGTCTGTACCATCCGTTCGGCTTCCTCCACTTGAGCGTTGGTCATGGCTGCTTTCAGTTGATCACGCGCAGCTTCACTTCCCTCGTAGCCTTGTGACACCGCAAGGCTGATCCACATAAGCGCCAAGACGGGATCTAGCGAGACGCCGATCCCTTTTGAGTAAACTGCCCCAAGGTTGAACTGAGCTTGAGCGTGGCCTTGGTTCGCCGCACGACGAAGCCATTCGGCAGCTTGACGCTCGTCTTTCTCGACGCCCTGACCGAGTAGATGGAAGAGACCGAGTTCGGCTTGGGCGTTGGCGTGGCCTTGTTCGGCCGCGGCCCTTAGCCAACGCGCCGACTCTTCATAGTCTTGCTCGACCGCAAGGCCATCTCTGTACATGATTGCGATGCCGACTTGTGCTTCGCTGTTGCCCTGTTCCGCAGCAAGGCGGAAAAGCCTTCCGGCTGTTGCATAGTCTTGCGGAACGCCAGTACCATGGGCATACATGAACCCGAGGTTGTACTGCGCCAACGCGTGCCCCTGGTCCGCAGCTTTGCGATACCATTCAACAGCTTCACGGTCACTCTGCGGCACTCCCTCGCCTACGTGATGCATGAGGCCCAGATCGTTTTGCGCGTCTGCGATCCCTTCATTGGCCGCCTGACGAATAAGCTCCGCTGCGGCGGCGTGATCCTTCTCAACGCCGCATCCGTGATTGTACAGAGCACCAAGGTTGTACGTGGCCATGACGTCGCCTTGATCGGCTGCGAGACCGAATAGCCTTGCTGCTTCGACACAGTCGTTTTCAACACCCATGCCATCTCGATACATCACACCGAGGTTGTAGTAGCCTTCGGTGTCGCCCTTTTCTGCGGCCCGACGTATCCACTGTAAAGCCAAGTCGTAGTCCTGCGGAACGCCTCGACCGAATATGTAGAGAGTGGCCAACTCGACCTGCGACGACGTGAAACCTTGCTCGGCAGCCAGACGAATCCAGCGTTCTGCCTCGCTATCGTCCTGGGGAACACCCGTGCCCTTCTGATAGGAAATGCCGAGGTTGTGCTGCGCCTGCGCATATCCTTGCTCCGCCGCCAGACGGTACCATTTGACCGACTCCTCAAGGTCTTGGTCTACACCGAGACCCTCGTTGTAGTAGACGCCAATGTTGTATTGCGCCTCAGCAAGGCCCTGCTGTGCGGCAAGCAGAAGCCAGCTGTGTGCTTCCGCATAGTCCTGCCGCACGCCGGACCCGTTCTGGTGCATGATCCCGACGGCATGCTGACCCTGGGCATCGCCAAGTTCTGCGGCGCGGCGAAACCACGTATATGCCTCGATATCGTTCTGGGGGACACCGTTGCCGTGTCTGTACTTGTGGCCCAGGTTAAAGAGGGCGCTCGCGTACTCCTGCTCAGCAGCCAGCAGCAGCAATCGAATGGACTCATCGTGGTCCTGCGGAACACCGAGGCCATCGGCGTACATACCGGCAAGGTTTGTTTGCGCCATGGCTAGACCTTGTTCGGCCGCCAGACTGTATAGCCTCACAGCCTCGACATAATCCAGCTTCACGCCGCGACCGGAGGCGTACATGGCACCGAGGTTGTTGTTGGCGGCGGCCAAGCCTTGTTCGGCAGCCCGCTCGTACCAAGCAACGGCTCGCATGTAGTCTATCGGGACGCCAAGACCTTTCTCGTACGCTTCACCAAGTATGCCTTGTGCCTGCGGAAAGCCTTGTGCCGCCGCAAGGCGGTACCAGGCCAACGCGTCGGCCCAATCCTGCGGCACACCACGACCAAGTTGGTACATCATGCCGAGGTTGTACTGGCCCGCGGGATCTCCGTTCTCCGCGGCACGAAGGAACCACAACACAGCGGTTTCGTCGTCTTGCTCAACACCGAGCCCATCGCGATACATGACACCGAGATTGTGTTGAGCATCGCGATTCCCTTCTTCGGCGAGCACTGACCACTCTTCGAACGCGGTTTCGTAATCACCACGGTCTAATGCATCGACACCATCGTAGAAGTCGGCGCGCACCGGTAGCGCTATGAATGCACACGCGATGGCTATGGCAAGCAAACGTCGCATGCACCGATTTTATCTAAATCGCTGCCCACCTCCAACCAGGGCGTTTACATCCAAAAGGCGTGTCTAAAATGGGTTGCATGAGCGCGACGCGGCAGGGTTAGTCTTGCTCCCGCAGTCCCCCAAAGAACGCCCTGAGCAACGCCGCCGCCCTTTCGCCGTCGATACCGTCATAGATCTCCGGCGTGTGGTGGCAGGTCGGGTGGCTGAAGACGCGGGCGCCGTGTGCGACGCCGCCGCCTTTCGGATCCGGCGCGCCGTAATAGAGCCGGCGCAGGCGGGCGTAGGCGATGGCCTGGGCGCACATGGCGCAGGGCTCCAGCGTCACGTAGAGGTCGGCACCGGGCAGGCGCGGCGCGCCCATGGCGGCGCAGGCGGCGCGAATGACAAGCAGCTCGGCATGCGCGGTCGGGTCGTTCAGTTCCTCCGTGCGATTGCCAGCGGCAGCGAGAACCTCGCCGTCCTGCACGATCACCGCGCCGACCGGCACCTCGCCGCGCGCCGCCGCCGCTTCGGCCTCGGCGAGCGCCTGCTCCATAAAGTCAGCCATGAATGTCGTCAGCTCTGTTAGTCCGGCAAATGTTGCATGGCCGGGCGGGTGTCGCTACATCCTTGGCCATGACAACAGCCAAGCCCCATCGCCGGCCGATCATCGGGTTGACGCTCGATTCGGAGGATCCCGGCGGCTATTCCAACATGCCGTGGTACGCGATCCGCGAGAACTACATGGGCTCCGTGGTCGCCGCCGGCGGCCTGCCGGTCGCGCTTTCCCATGAGGTCGGCGAGGCCGAGGCCTATCTGGACGGGCTCGACGGGTTGATCGTCACCGGCGGCGCGTTCGATGTCGATCCCAGCCTGTTCGGCGCCGGTGAACGCCACGACACCGTCGTCACCAAGGACCGGCGCACCAAGTTCGAGTGGGCGGCGACGGAAGGCGCGCTGAAGCGCGACATGCCGGTGTTCGGCATCTGCGGCGGCCAGCAACTTCTCCATGTCGTCCTGGGCGGCACGCTGATCCAGCACATTCCCGACGCCGTCCCGGATGCATTAGCCCACGAGCAGCCCAACCCGCGCACCGAAGCCGGGCACACGGTCAAGGTGACGCCGGGCAGCCTGCTGCACAAAATCGTCGAGGCGGACGAGCTGCCGGTCAACAGCGCCCACCACCAGGCCGCCGACGCGGTGCCAGACGGTGTCGTGGTCGATGCGGTCGCCGAAGACGGCGTCATCGAAGGCATCGAGGACCCGCGCTATCGCTTCTGCATCGGCGTCCAATGGCATCCCGAATACATGATCAGCGACGGCGACCGGAAACTCTTCGCCGCCTTCATCGACGCCTGCAGGGTTTGATGGGGTTGATTGTTCTGCGCCAGCCCACTCCCCCTCCCGACCACCCATGGCAGCATCCTCGGGGTGGTCGGGAGGGGGAGTGGGCCGGTGATGCCGGCACGACATCATGACCGAACGCATCGCCAAGCGTCTCGCACGGGTCGGCGTCGCGTCGCGGCGCGAGGCCGAGCGGCTGATCGCCGATGGGCGTGTGACCGTAAACGGCGACGTGCTGACGTCGCCGGCGCTCAATGTCGGGCCGGACGACGTCATTCTACTGGACGGCGAGTCGATCCCTGCGATCCCCGCCATTCGGGTCTGGCGTTTGTACAAACCCGAAGGCGTCGTCGTCACCCATCGCGACGAAAAAAACCGCAAGACCGTCTTTGATCTGCTGCCGGCGAACATCGGTCACGTCATGACCGTCGGCCGCTTGGACCTGGCATCCGAAGGCCTGTTGCTGCTGACCAACGACGGCGATCTCGCGCGCTGGCTGGAGCTGCCGGCGACCGGCTGGGCGCGGCGTTACCGGGTGCGCGTGTTCGGCACGCCGACCAAGGCGATGGTGGCGAAGCTCGCCAAGGGCATGACCGTCGAGGGCGTCACCTATGGGCCGATCGAGGCCAAGATCGACAGCCAGCAAGGCGCCAACGCGTGGCTCACCGTCACCTTGCGCGAGGGCAAGAACCGCGAGATCCGGCGCGTCATGGAGGCGCTGGGCCTCAAGGTGAACCGGCTGCTCAGGACCGCCTATGGCCCGTTCCAACTGGGCAGCCTGCCCAAGGGCGGTTTTGACGAGGTGCCGGCGAAGACCCTGCGCGAGCAGTTGGGCGCCCAATGGCACGATCGTATCGATGCGTATCGTCGCCGGGCGTCATAAGGGCCGGCGTCTGGCCGCGCCGGAGGGCCGCGACACCCGGCCGACCAGCGACCGCGTCCGCGAGGCCGTCTTCAACATAATCGAGCATGGCTTGAGATGGCGCGGTATGGAGGACGCCCGCGTCGCCGACATCTTCTGCGGCACCGGCGCGCTGGGGTTGGAGGCTCTCTCGCGTGGCGCTGCGCATGCGGTGCTGGTCGACAACAACGCCAAGGCCTTGGACGCCGCGCGCCGTAACGTGGAGGCGCTTGATGAAACCACCAACGTAACGCTGCTGCGCAACGATGCGACGCAGCCGATGCCACGCCCGCGCGATCCCGTCGACCTGGCGTTCCTGGACCCGCCCTACCGGTCCGACGATGCGCGGCCCGCGCTGGAAGCCCTGCGCGACGGCGGCTGGCTGGCCAATGACGCGCTCGTCGTCGTCGAACAGGCCGAGAAAGCGCGGTTCGACACGCCGTCCGGCTTTCAAATCATTGACGAACGCCGCTACGGCGATACGCGCGTCTTCTTCCTGCGCTACCGGGCGAGCGGCACCGATCCCTAGACCCCGCCAACGACTTGGTGGCCGGCCCTTTCCCACTTACTGCAGCGAAGGGGAGCGAGCCGCCCGCAGGAGCCAGCCTAGAAAAACCGCGCCATGTCATCGTTGAGCGTCCATCGGGCAACCAGGAGATGGCGGGCCTCCTGCGGCGGTAAGGGGTGAGATGCGGTGTTTTTCTTCGGCGCTGCGTTTGCCAAGTCATCTTGTTCCCGACGTTATCGCGTATGGTCCCAAGGACTTGTTATGGAGCCTTTTTCTGAAGGCGTTTTCTGGGAGTTCGTTTTTGAAGGACGCGTGGATTGAGACCATTCCGGAGCTCGGCGATTTTGGCGAGGTAGCCGATCCCACCCAGTTCGTACCGCTGCCCGACGACTGGCACATCGGCGTCTCCGATGTCGTCGATTCGGCCGGCGCCATACGCGACGGCCGCTATAAGGCGGTCAATCTGGCCGGCGCGGCGACCATCAGCGCGCTCTCCAACGCCCTGGATGGCGATCTCTCGCTCTTCGTTTTTGGCGGCGACGGCGCGCGCTTTGCCGTGCGGGCCGACCAGGCGTCGGCCGCGGCCGACGCACTTGCGCGGGTCGCCGCGGGGGTGGAACGCGATGTCGGGCTTCGGCTTAGGGTCGGTCTGGAGCCCGTCACCGATGCGCGGACGAACGGCACCGATGTGCGGGTCGCGTTCTGGCAGGCCTCCGATCACGTGCGCTACGCGATGTTCACCGGCGGCGGTCTGGAGTGGCTTGAGGCTCGGCTGAAGAAGGGTGAGGTATCGATCAACCATGTTGCCGACGGCGTCGGTGAGCCGGACCTGACCGGTCTTTCCTGTCAGTGGGGCCCCATTCGATCCCAGCGCGGCCAGATCGTCTCATTGATCGTCAAGCCGGCGGCCGCACCCGGCGATGCGCGCTTCCGCACATTGACGACGGCGGTGGTCGCGATCTTGGAGCGGGCCGGCTCGCTCAACCCGGTACCCGATGCCGGTCCCAATGTGCGTTGGCCGTCGGCGGCCATCGCGCTGCAATCCCAGGTCGCCCATAACAACCTGCCGCCGTGGCGCCGGCGCGTGCGCGTTGTCGTTTCGGCTGCCTTGATGTGGCTCCTGTTCAAGGCCGGCCGGCGCGTGGGCCGCTTCGACCCGAACAGCTACCGCCGTGAGATCGCGGAGAACACGGATTTCCGCAAGTTTGACGATGCGTTGATGATGACCGTCGATTGCTCGGACGAAACGATCGCCGCGCTGCGCCACCTCCTGGACGCGGCCTCGGCCGACGGCACGGTTCGCTATGGCCTGCACACCCAGGACCAGGCGCTCATGACCTGTGTTGTGCCGTCGGCGTTCAGCGCCGATCACATGCACTTCGTCGACGGTGCCGGCGGCGGCTATGCATCGGCTGCGCGGCAATTGCGGGATAATTGACATTAAAGCATTTACTTGAATAATAAGTAACTCGGCCTGCGAACGGTTTGCCTTTGAGGACGTCATGCGTGCCAAGAGCTACGAAGCCGACGTTACGCTGAAGGCTAGGCCGTCTGCCGTTTACGCGGCTCTCGCAACGGAGGATGGCATCAAGGGTTGGTGGACGACCGATTGCGACGTTGGGTCGGCCGTCGGCGACACCGCAACCTTCCGGTTCGGCCGGACCTGGAACACAGTGCGCATCGACCGCCTGGAGCCCAACCGCGAGGTGCGCTGGCACGTCACCGGGCAGTATCATCACGCACCCGATCATCTGACCGAGACCAGCGAATGGGTGGGTACGGCAATCGTCTTCACGCTCACAGAAGCACCGGACGGCGATACGCTTCTCCGGTTCCGTCACGACGGACTGACGCCAGAGCTGGAGTGCTACGACATCTGCGACGAGGGCTGGACCTTCTTTCTGAAGACCAGCCTTGCCGGCTTGGTCGAGCACGGCAAGGGTCAACCGGCCGACTTCGAGCGCGATGACGGTACCGATGTGTGATGTCGCCCGGCTCCCAGGAGGATGACGCCGCCTTCAGATGTGTTTCACGCGGTTTCCGATGCCAACCGACGTCACCTGCTCGACCTGCTCGCCGACGGCGAGGAAAGACCGGTCCAGGATCTGGTGCCGTACTTCTCCATCACCTTCCAAGCGGTCTCCCAGCATCTCCAGGTGTTGGCGCATGCCGGACTCGTGACCAAACGTAAAGAAGGCCGCTACAGGCTTTACCGTATCCAGCCCGACGGCTTGCGCGCGGTGTTCGATTGGGCGGCACGCTATCGCGGATTCTGGGAAGGGCGGCTTGAGAACCTCGAGCGTTATCTGGACGAGACCTGACCCGTGGACCTGAGTTTTCGCAAACACCTGAAACAACCGCCGCAAAAGGTCTGGGCGGCAGTCGCGACATCCGACGGTCTGGCGGCATGGCTCATGCCCAACGACTTTGCGCCTGTTGTCGGCCACGCATTTACATTCACGTTTCATCGCGCCGATGCGCCCACCATCGCCCATGTTGTCCAAGGCGAGGTTCTGGAGATCGATCCGCCACACCGCATGGTGTGGTCATGGAAGAATGATACCGAGACAGCCGAGACGACGGTGACGTTCACACTTGAGCCCACCGACGGCGGCACCGTGCTCACACTGCGCCATAAAAGCGTATCCACACCGTCCAACGCGGATGAACTCAACGCGGGCTGGCCGACCAAACTGGCGCGTTTGGAGATCATGCTGACGGCAGCGTGATCGGACCTCGGTCTCAGTCTCTGGCAAGTCCAGCAACCGCCGTCGCGACCCAATCCATGACAACGCGGATCCGCGTCAGGTGTCGCAGATCGGGGTGCACGACCAACCAAAGCTCGCGTGACAACGCGACGGCCCGTTCGCCGAGGCGCACCAGATCACCATCCCTATCAGCAATGGCGATTGGCAGAAGCGACTTGCCGAGCCCGGCCTTGACGGCCTGAAAGATCGCTTCTGCATCGTTGGCGGTCATGACCGGCGGCGCGCCATCGCCCCCTTTGGCTTGTTCGGCAATCCACTGCCGTTGGGGCAGATCCGCCATTCCGTCATCGTAGGTAACCCAGGGCAACTGGTCCTGAGTCGTGCCAACCGCCGCATAGACGGCATAGTCGACCTGGCCGACGCGACGCGCCACCGCACGCATTTCCTTTTGCGGGCGCGCCAGACGCAACGCCAGATCGGCTTCCCGCTTGGTCAGGCTCATGACGCGCGGCTCGGCGATCAAATCGACCCTTAGGTCGGGATGACAATCGAGCAGGCGCGGCAGCGCCGGGACCAGCACACGGTTCACGATCATCGGCACCGAGGTCAGGCGAACGGCGCCGGCAGCGAGATTGTCCACGCCGCCGATGGTCGCGGCCATGTCCTGCACGTCGCGTTCGATCCGCTCCGCGCTCGCGACGACGGCTGCGCCCGCTTTGGTGACATGAAGTACACCGGCGCCGCGTTCAAACAATTGGGATGCCAACCGCTGTTCGATGCGGGTGATGCGGCGCCCGACCGTACTCTCGTTGACACCAAGCTGGCGGGCGGCGCCAGCCAGGGACTGGCAGCGCGCGGCGGCCAGGACGAAACGCAGATCATTCCAATCCAGATCCTGCATTTTTGCGGATTCTTTTCATAGTACTGCAGGTATGACACGCGAAAATGCAGGCATAAGGTCTGCGCTGTCAACGCTTGGCCCAAAGGAGAGACCGCCATGATGTACGCCGTCTTGTTTGAGGATGACGCCGAGCGCGCCGCGATGCGTCCCCAATACATGCCTGATCATCTCGCTTTTTTGGAAGCGCATGCCGCCGCCATCAGCGCGGCCGGACCGCTTCAGGATGCCGCCAGCAACGAACCGGCGGGGGGTCTTTGGATTGTCGAGGCTGAGAGCACGCAAGCCGTCCAGGCGTTGGTCGAGACAGATCCGTTCTGGCCGACAGGTCTGCGGAAATCCGTCCGCATTCTCGCTTGGACCCAGGTCTTCGCGGACGGCGAACGTCGCGTTTAGCTAGCGTCGGCCGAACAGCTTCTCGATATCGGCGAGCTTCAGTTCGACATAGGTCGGACGGCCGTGGTTGCACTGGCCGGAATGGGGCGTCGCCTCCATCTCGCGCAACAGCGCGTTCATCTCATCGGTGTTGAGACGGCGTCCGGCGCGCACGCTGCCGTGGCACGCCATGGTGCCGCAGACGTCTTCCAGGCGTTCGCGTAGCGAGAGCGCCTCGCCGCTTTCGGAAAGATCGTCGGCGAAGTCGCGCACCAGCGCCTTAACGTCGATCTCGCCGAGAAGCGCGGGCGTCTCACGCACCACGACCGCGCCCGGGCCGAAACGTTCGAGCAGAAGCCCGAGCTCGGCCAGCTCATCGGCGCGCGCCACCAAGCGGTCGACATCGGCCTCGTCCAGGTCGACGACCTCGGGCAGCAACAGCATCTGTCGCGCGACGCCCGTTTGGGCGAGCTCTCGTTTCATGCGCTCGTAGACCAGCCGCTCGTGGGCCGCGTGCTGATCAACGATGACCAGGCCGTCGGCGGTCTGGGCGACCACATAGGTCTCGTGCAACTGGCCACGCGCGGCGCCGAGCGGATAGTCGGCTGCCGGCGTCACGGCCTCCTCGACAGCCACACCGCCGCGCGCCGCCGGCGCGTAGTCGGCGCTAAGCGGCGCATGATAGGCCGCCGCCGCTTCGGCCATGCCATGGCTCATAGACGGCCGGCGCTCGGCAAAGAGATGATCGACAGCGGTTCTTGTCTCCGGCCGGAAGGCCTCCAGGGTCTGCGCCGCGACCGTCGTCGAGGCGCGGTGCCCGGCGGCGTCCAAGGCGCCGCGCAGCGCGGAGACGATCAGGCCACGGATCATCTGGTTGTCGCGGAAGCGCACCTCGGCCTTGGCCGGATGTACGTTGACGTCGACCAGACGGCCCGGCAGTTCCAGAAAGAGCGCCACCATCGGATGCCGGTTGGCGGCCAGGAAGTCCTGATAGGCGCCGCGGATCGCGCCCAGAAGCAGACGGTCGCGCACCGGACGCCCGTTGACGAAGAGGTACTGGCCCTGGCTGGTCGGCCGGTTCAGGGTCGGCACGCCGGCATAACCGGTCAGCCGCGCCGTCTCGCGGACACTGTCGACGGGCACGGCGTTATCCTGGAACTCACGGCCCATGACCGCGCCGAGGCGTTTCAGCCGGGCGTCGAACAGGTCGCCCGCTTCGGCCGGGAAACTCAGACTTTTGCGACCGTCGAGGCTGAGCCTAAATGAGACGTCGGGATGCGCCATCGCCATCCGTTTGACGACATCGCTGACCTGGGCGTGTTCGGCGCGTTCGCTCTTCAGGAACTTAAGGCGCGCCGGCGTCGCATAGAACAGATCGCGCACCTCGACCACCGTGCCCGCGCCGCGCGCTGCTGGTGCGACGGCCTGCTGCTCGCCTCCGTCGACCCGCACCATCCAGGCGCTGTCGGCGTCCGCCGCCCGGCTGGTCACCGTCAACCGGCTGACCGCACCGATCGACGGCAGGGCCTCACCGCGAAAGCCGAGGGTCTCGATCGCCATCAGGTCATCGTCGGGCAGCTTCGAGGTCGCGTGGCGCTCGACCGCCAACGCCAGTTCGTCGGCGCCCATGCCGTGGCCGTCATCGCTGACCGAGATGAAGGTCCGGCCGCCGCCGTTGACGACAACCTCGATCGACCGCGCGCCGGCATCCAGGCTGTTTTCCGCCAGCTCCTTCACCACCGACGCTGGACGCTCGATCACCTCGCCAGCGGCGATGCGGTTGACCGTGGTCTCCGGCAGGCGGCGAATGGTCACGGCGCCATCGCCTTAAGCCTGGCGCGGGCGCGGACCTTGCCGTCCTCGACCGCCGGCTGGCCGAACGGATCGATGCCGATCAGCCCGGCCGCCAGGATGGTCTCCAGCATGAAGTGGGCCATCAACGCGCCGATCGCCGCCTCGTCGATACGATCCAGACGGAAGCGGCGCAGCGGCACGTCCGCGGCCACCAGCGATTCCACCGTCGCCTCGTGTTCAGCCGCCATCAGATCGCCCAATGTGCGGCCGGCGAGATAGTCGAGATCGTCGTCACCGGCGGTATCGATGACCGGCCCTTCACCAGCCGTGTCACGGCCCAGGACCGTCACCCACTTATCGCGTGGCCCATCAAGCCAGAGCTGAAGCTGGCTGTGCTGATCGGTCACGCCGCGCGCCGGCACCGGTGTTGTGCCCTTGCCCTCCTTGCCCAGGCTTTCTGCCCAGATCTGCGCATGCCAGGCGGCGAACCGTTCCAGGCGGTCGGCGTAGCTCAGTACGACCTGGCTTGTCTTGCCGCGATGGCCCAGACCGACAGCGAGCGCCGCGCCGTCCGCCGGCGCGCTTGTGACGGGATCATCGGCAAAGGACGCCAAGACCGATGCCGCGCCGTCGCGCACCGCGGCGCCATCCAGGCCGGCAATCAAGACCGGCAGCAGACCGACACCGGTAAGCGCGGAAAACCGCCCACCGACATCCGGATCGTGATCGATCACGACACAGCCAAGACGTTCGGCGAGACGCCGCAAAGGTCGATCGCCCGGTTCGGTTACGACCGTGACCTGGGCGGCCGCTTGAGCGGACCCCAACGCCTCGTCGAGATGGGCGGTCGCGATCAGCGTCTGGGCCAGGGTTTCGGCGGTGCCACCCGATTTCGATACGGCGAGCACGTGGACATCCTTGGCATCAAGCCCGGCAAGCGTCTCGTGCCAGGTCACCGGGTCGACATTGTCGATGAAGTGCAGGTTCGGCCGATCGGCATGGCGTGCGTCACGCAACGCCAACAAGGTTTGCCCGCCCAGGCTGGAACCGCCGATGCCAAGCACCAGAACGTCCCGGCTTGAACCGGCGATGTCACCAGCACGCGCCGCCAACATGTCAAGATCGTCCTTGCGCCGCGCGACGGAAAGCGCGGGCAGATCACAAGCCTCCAGCCGTTCGGCGGTCGCGTCGGCAACTGGTTCAAGGCTATCGCCGATCGCTTGCCATGCAGCCTGATCAAGACCGCATGCCATGCTGTCAAAGACCTGTCGGTATGCCATGAACTCCGCCGTCTGTTAGGCTGGCGAACCTACCAGACTTACCGTCCTCATTCGACCGGCGTTGTGGACACCACACCGTCGGGCCGGCCGGCAACGACGATCAGCAGGTCGTCCGGCTTCAACAGTTCGGCGGCCAGACGGTTGACGTCGTCCAGCGTGACGGCCTCGATGAAACCGTTGCGTTCCTCCAGGTAGTCACGACCCAGGTCCCGCATCTGCATGGCGACCAGAAGACGCGCGATCTCGCCATTGCTGTCCAGGCTCAGCGGAAACGAGCCGGTCAGATAGTCGCGGGCGTCATCCAGTTCGCCCTGCGTGATCCCGTTCTCCGCGACATCGGCCAGCACATCCTTGATGACCTCGATCGTCTCGCCGGCACGCGCGTTCTGGGTCCCCGCGGAACCGACCAGGATGCCAGCGTGGTCATAGGGCGCCAGGGATGTTGACGCCGAATAGGCGAGACCGCGCTCTTTCCTGACTTCCTCGAACAGGCGCGTGTTCAAGCCGCCGCCGCCCAGCGCCTTGTTCAACACGGTGGCCGCGTAGTAGTCGGGGTCGTCACGCTTCAGGGCCGGCAAACCCAAGACAATGGTGCTCTGCGGCACATCCATGTCGACGACGATGGTTTGACCGGTTGTCGGGCTCGTATCGGCGGTCGTTAGTGGCGCGCCGGACTCTGGAAGGCCGGCAAACACCTGGTCGACGAGCCCGGCCAGCCTGTCCGGCTCGATATCGCCAACGGCCGCAATGATGAGGCGGTCACGCGCGAAGGCGCCGGCGACATAGGTTCTCAGGTCATCCGGGGTGATCGCCGCCACCGTCTCAGGCGTACCGTCAACAGGCCGGCCATAGGCATGATCGGGGAATGCCGCCTCGCTCCAGGCACGCCAGGCGACGTTGTTCGGGTCTTCGGCGCGGTAAGCCAAACTGACCAGGATCTGACCTTTGATTCGGTCAACAGGTTCAGCATCGAAACGCGGCTCGTTCAGCGCCATGGCCAGGAGATCGAAGGCCTCGTCGAGATTGTCGGTCAACGTCACGAGCGAACCGAGAAAGTCGTCGCGCCCGGCGCTGAATCGCATGTGAACAGAGAGTTCGTCGAGGCGATCCTGGAACGCCTGACTGTCCATCGCGCCGGCTCCCTCGTCGAGCAAACTGGAAACCAGATTGGACAGGCCCTCGCGCCCTTCAGGATCGAGCGAGCTTCCGCCGCGAAACGCGAAGTTCATGGCGACCATCGGAATAGCGGGCTCACGCTGCAACCAGACGGTCAAACCCCCAGGTGTTTCGATGACCTCGATCTCGGCACGGGCTGATGAGACCCAGAGCACGAGCAACAGTGCGCCCAGTCCCAGAACCAGCGCGCGGCGACACAGAAAAACGACGCTCATGACCTCAAGACTCCTGATCGGGCGCGGACGGCAGCAGAATCCCGGTGACCGACCTGTCATCGACCAGCACGGAACGCGCGGCGGCATTGACCTGGTCAACAGACACGGCGTCGATCCCAGCCGGCCAGGCGGCGATCTCCTCGACCGTCATGCCCGTCGTTAACTGCGAGCCATACCAGTTCGCGATGTTGGAAACGCTGTCGCGAGCATAGATCAGCCGGGCCTTAATGCGCTGCTTGACCCGCTCAACCTCTTCCTCGGTGACACCATCGGCGAGCAGGCTGTCGATCTGACGGCGCAGCGCGGCCTCCGCGTCTTCGTGATCGACATCATCAGCCGGCGTAATCCAGAAATCGAATTGGCCGAGATCCAAGCGGTCTCCTGTGTAGGACGCGCCGGCCGCGACCGCGATGCCCTGATCGACCACGAGGTCGCGGTAAAGCCTGCTGGTCGACGATCCTGACAGAATTTCGGCAAGCACCTCCAGCGCAAACGCATCCGCGCTATCCGTGTTGTAGCTGGGCGCGAGGTAGCGGATCGACACCGCCGGATGGGGCATGCGCGGATCGTCCGCCAAGACGCGGCGCGCGGCAAGTTGCGGCGGCTCTTGGGGCCTGAGCCGCTCAGGCACGTCGGATGACGGGATCACACCGTAGTACTGCTCAGCCAAAGGACGCAGCTCTTCGGCCGTGATGTCGCCGGCGACGACCAGTACCGCGTTGTTCGGCGCATAGTGCTTTCGGTAGAAGTCGAGGATGTCCTGACGGGTCAGCGTTTCGATCTCGTGCTGCCAACCAATCACCGGCCAGCCATAAGGATGAATGAAGTACTGCGCGGCACGGATCTGCTCGCCCATCAGGGCGCCGACATTGTTGTCAACGCGTGAGCGGCGCTCTTCCAGGATGACCTGACGCTCGGCTTCGACGTCTTCCTCGCTCAATACCAGATTTGTCATGCGGTCAGCTTCGAGCTCCATGACAAGGTCAAGCCGGTCGCTCGCAACATTCTGGAAATAGGCGGTGTAATCGTAGCTGGTGAACGCGTTCTCGGTACCGCCGTTTCGCGCGACGATGTACGAGAACTGGCCGTCGGGAACGTTGGTCGTGCCTTTGAACATCAAATGCTCAAGGAAGTGTGCCAAGCCTGATTTGCGCGGCTCCTCGTCGGCGGAACCGACTTTGTACCAGACCATGTGCGTCACGACCGGCGCACGGTGATCGGGAATGACGACAACCTGCATGCCGTTGTCGAGAGTGAAGGTCTCGGCGTTGAAGAGATCGGCCCGCGACGGCCCACCCGGCAACAACAGGGCGACGATGAAGAAGGCGGCCAACACGGCGCCGATACGGTGTCGTCGATTCATGAAAACTCCGGAGACTGGCTTTTGTGGGGAGCTAGCCATCAAATGTGACGGACACAAGGCATCACACGGGTCTGTGATGTCTCACCGCCGTCAGGATTAAGCCAATTGAGTGATGTTGTGGCCGCCGTCATACCAACTGGCGCGAAACCCGATCGATGCCCTGAGACCCTAGAACCAGTCTTCGAAGAACTCGAAATCGCTTTCATCGTCGCCAACCCCTTCACGAATGACGACGTCCTGGACCGCTTCATCATCTTCTTCGACGGTAACAGCACCGCCTTCAGGAAAGCTGCCGAACATCAGGGCATCGACGAACTCGGGGTTGCCGACAAAGATGGCGTTGTCTTGATCCAGAAGCCGGCGAATGTCCGGGTTGGCGCTCTCGACATCGGATCGTGACAGAATGATTTCCTCGCCCAACGTGATCGTGTCGTTCTGTACGACGACGATCTCTTCCTCCTGAGAGGAGACGATTCCAAAACCTTCAGCGGTCTCGTCGACCGGCTCGGGACGCAGGCCGAAATCCGGCGGCACGGTCAAGGGCAGCAGCTCTGCCGAGGTGGACTCGCCTGGCACGCGATAACCGACGCCGGGCAAAAGATCATCGTTCGAACAGGCGGCAACCAGCAGTCCGCCCAAAATGGCAGCGGCCATCACAGAGACTCTGATGCGTTTCACCGGCATACCTAGAAGATGTCCTCAAGAATGGCCTTCTCGCGCGGCTCGACAACGACGCCTTCAAATTCGCCTTCATTGGCGGGTACGCCAAGCGCCGCGTTGCTCTGCAGGCGGTCGGCCTCGCGGTCGGGATCGATCAGAAGCGCGGTTGGATCTTCTTCGTCCTTCCAGAACAAGACGTCATCGACCCAGTCATTTTCTTCCGCATAGAGTTCGGCGTACTCGCGATCAATGGTATCGCGGATGTCTTCGACGTCGTCATCGGTTTGGGCGGCGACCAAGACCGACTGTTCGCCCGCCGAGTATGTGGGCTGTTCACCGGTACCGAGTGGGCGACCAAACAACGCCGCCTGCGCATCCTCTTGCGGCTGCAGTTCCTGGGGCCGCGTCTTCCCCGGGCTGGGCGACGGCAAGGCGAATGTCTCCGGCACGACCAACGGTGCGCGCGACACGATCTTGAACTCGTCCGGCGGGTTCTTGCCCAAGCCCAGCGACTGCCGCGCCTGCTCGCAGGCGGTCACCGCGCCGGTCAGCAATACAATCGAAACCAGCGTAAATGAACGTCTGAGCGTCATGGCCGGGGCAATTCTCATGCAGACACCTTCGGGTCGGGACGGCGATTGAACAGCGTATCGTAGAGAAGAAGCACAACGCCGATTGTAATCGCAGAATCGGCAATATTGAAGGCCGGCCAATGATAACCACTGACGTGGACGTCAAAGAAGTCGGCAACGGCGCCGTAGAACAAGCGGTCCAGCGCGTTGCCGACGGCGCCACCGGCAATCAGGCCGATTCCGACGGTCAGCACCTTTCCCCCGGCCCGATGCGCCCAGACCAAGAGCGCGACGGCGACGCCAAGGGCGAAGGCCATCAGGATCCAGCGCATCATGTCCGTACCCACGTCCAGCATGCCGAAGCTGACCCCTTCGTTCCACACCATCACCAGATTGAAGAATCCGGTGATTTCGATCGGCAGATAGGCATTGGCTTCCATGACACCGAGCAGCCAGACCTTGGAGATCTGATCCAGAACCAGGACCACGGCGGCAATCACAAGCGCCAAGCGCAGCATGATGCTTAGCCGCTTACTTCGACCACGTGGGCGACCGACGCCACCGCATCGGCGCAGCGTGCGCAAAGCTCTGGATAGATGGGGTCAATCCCGACGTCATCCAGAACCATCCAGCAGCGCTCGCACTTTTGGCCGTCCGCGAAACCGGGCACCACGCCGATATCGGCGACATCGTCCAGACGGAAGGCATCATCCGGCGCCGCACCCTCAATCAAGGTCGCTGATGATGTGATCGCAATTTCGGCGAGATCAAGGCCGTCCAGCGCGGCAATGTCCTCGGCGGTCGCATAGACCTTGGGATGGGCCTGCAGGCTGGCACCAATGCGCTTCTCGCGCCGTTCGACCTCCAACGCGCCGGTCACCACCCGGCGCAGGCGGCGCACGCGCTGCCATTTCTTGGCCAGCGCATCGTCACGCCACGTTTCCAACACGTCGGGGAAAACGCGCCGGTGAACGCTCTCGCCTTCGCCCGGGAAACGCGTCAGCCATGCTTCCTCGGTGGTAAAGCAGAGGATCGGTGCCAACCAGGCGGTCAGGCAATTGAACAGAACGTCTAGTACCGTGCGCGCCGCGCGCCGGCGCGTCGAGTCCGCACGGTCGCAGTAGAGCGCGTCCTTGCGGATATCAAAGTAGAAGGCTGAGAGGTCGGTCGCACAGAAGTTGTGCACGGCGACAAAAAGCTCATGGAAATCGAAGTTGTCGCAGGCATCGCGCACGACCCTATCCAGCTCGACCAGGCGGTGCAGGACCCAACGCTCGAGCTCCGGCATCTCGTCGGGCTCCAGCCGCTCGCTTGGATCGAAGCCGTCGAGATTGCCAAGCAGGAAGCGCAAGGTGTTCCTGAGCCGACGATAGCTGTCGGCCTGGTACTTCAGGATTTCACCGCTGATCCGCAGGTCCTCGGAATAGTCGGCGCTGACCACCCAGATGCGCAGGATGTCGGCGCCGTACTGCTCGATGACCTTTTGCGGCGCGACCACGTTGCCGAGCGACTTCGACATCTTGCGGCCCTCGCCGTCCATGACGAAGCCATGGGTCAGGACGGCATCATAGGGCGCGCGCCCTCGCGTGCCACAGCTCTCTAGGAGCGAGGAGTGAAACCAGCCGCGATGCTGGTCGGACCCCTCCAGATAGAGTGACGCCGGCCATGCGAGATCCTCGCGCTGCTCCAGCACGAACGCATGGGTCGATCCTGAATCGAACCAGACGTCGAGAATGTCGTCGACCTTCTCGTAGTCTTCGGCCTTATGGTCGTTACCCAGGAAACGCTGGGGATCGCCGGCGAACCAGGCATCCGCGCCCTCCTCGGCGACGGCGTCGGCGATACGGTCGATGATCTGCTGGTCGCGCAGGACCTCACCACTTTCCTTATGGACAAAGACCGTGATCGGCACGCCCCAGGCGCGCTGGCGGCTCAGGACCCAGTCGGGCCGCTCCTCGATCATGCCGCGGATCCGATCTTGGCCTGATGCCGGCACCCAGCGCGTCGCATCGATCGCCGCCAGCGCGGTCTCCCGCAGCCCCGTCGTTTCCATCGACACGAACCACTGAGGCGTGTTGCGGAAGATAAGCGGCGCCTTGGATCGCCAGGAATGTGGGTAGCTGTGCACCAGCCGACCGACACCGAGCAGATGGCCGCTCTCGGCAAGCGCCTTGACCACCGCACTGTTGGCGTCACCTTCCTTGCCGTCAGTGGTCAACACGCGTTTGCCGGCGAACAGCGGGACATTGTCGTAGTAGGCACCGTCCTCGCCGACCGTGAACGGCACCTCGATGCCGTTTTCGATGCCCAGCACCCAGTCGTCGGCGCCGTGGCCCGGCGCGATATGGACAAAACCGGTGCCCTGTTCGGTGGTCACGTGACCGCCGGCCAGCAGCGGTACATCGAAGTCATAGCCCTGACCGCGCAGCGGATGGGATGTCACGGTGCCCGCGAGATCCGCGCCCTTGAGTTCGGCGAGTTCCTGATGGCTCGTTACCCCGCATCGCTTCAGTGCGTCTTCCATCAGTTCGGCGACGAAGACCAGACGGTCACCCGGCTTGGCGCCCGACTTTTCGGTCACCTCTCCCACCTCGACCACGCGGTAGTCCATCGACGCGCCATAGGCGATCGCGCGGTTACCTGGGATGGTCCATGGCGTCGTCGTCCAGATGACGATTGCTGCGTTTTCCAGTTCAGGCGCCGAAGCTTTGATGACCGGAAAGGCCAGGTCGATGGTCGTCGACTTGTGGTCGTCGTACTCGACCTCGGCCTCGGCAAGCGCGGTCTTTTCGACGCACGACCACATGACCGGCTTCGAGCCACGATAGAGCGAGCCATCCATGATGAACTTGCCGAGCTCGCGCACGATCTGCGCCTCGGCGTCGTAGCTCATGGTCGTATAGGGCCGCTTCCAGTCGCCGATCACGCCGAGGCGCTGGAACTCATCGGACTGCACGCCGATCCAGTGCTCGGCGAAGTCGCGGCACTCGCGGCGGAATTCGACGATCGGCACCTCGTCCTTATCCTTGCCGGCGGCGCGGTACTGTTCCTCGATCTTCCACTCGATCGGAAGGCCGTGACAGTCCCAGCCGGGCACGTAGTTGGCGTCCTTGCCCAGCATCTGTTGGGATCGGTTGATGACATCTTTTAGGATCTTGTTGAGCGCGTGGCCGATATGCAAATGGCCGTTCGCATAGGGCGGACCGTCGTGGAGGATGAACTTCTCGCGGCCTTTAGAGTCCTCGCGCAGCACGCGGTAGAGATCCATCGCCTGCCAGCGTTCCAGAAGTTCCGGCTCCCGCTTGGGCAGGCCGGCCTTCATGGGAAACTCAGTTTTTGGCAGAAACAGCGTCGACTTGTAGTCGGCAGTCATGACACGCAACCTTTGTCGGAAAACTTTCGAACGGGGAAACGGACGGTATCCCGGCCCTTAGATCAGGACCGGGCCGATAATTCGCGCGGGCTCTAGAGCAGATCCTGTTTTGATGGAATCGCTTCGCGATGACATCAAGACAGGTGAATCTGCTCTACTCATGGATAGAGAGCGGATTCACATGGTTAGATGGAACCGTCACGCGGTTCCATCTAACCATGATCCGCTCTAGGGCCAAAGGCGCGCACCCCATTATGAAATGTTTGGCCGGCATGGCGCGGGTTTTACCAGCCCCCAAGGGGCAAGTCGAGGCGCATCAAGCCACACCCACAGGCAGGCCGGCGGACTCCGGCGACCCGCCCTGGACCCCCGCCAAGATGTCCCGGGCGCGGTTGCAGTCGTCTTCCATCTGACGCGCCAGGTCGTCCATGCCGGTAAACGTCATGTCCTTCCTGACCCTCTCGACAAAGGCAACGCGCAGGCGCTGGTCATAGAGATCGCCGTCGAAGTCGAAGAGATAGGTCTCCAGAACGACGGTCTTGCCGTCGAAGGTCGGCCGCGTGCCGATGTAAGCGGCGCCGTCATACCAGGTGGTGCCGCTGTCCCAGCCCTCCGCGCCGGTTTCGGCCAATCCGGCACGCACGGCATAGATGCCCGGCCCCGGATGCAGGCGCCCGTCGAGCGGCAGATTGGCGGTCGGAAAACCCATGGTGCGGCCGCGCTTTTCGCCCGGCTCGACGCGGCCCTCGAACTCCCACAGATGGCCGAGCAGGGCGTTGGCCCGGTCGACCTGGCCACGCCGCAACAGGACCCGGATCTCCGTCGACGAGACCTTCTTACTCTGGTCCAGGTAGGTCTCGATCTCGGTGTAGCCGAACCCTTCCATGCTCGCCATGTGGCCGAGCACATAGCCGTTGCCGCGCCGCCCCTTGCCGAAAACAAAGCCCGGTCCGGTCACGACATGCGCCAAGCCCAGACCGTCGACCAGGACATCCATCACGAAATCCTGGGCGGTGCGCCCGGCCATGTCGCCGGCGAAGGGCAGGTTGACCAAGACATCAATGCCCAGGTTGTTCAGCAACCGCGCCTTCTGGCGGAACGGCGTCAGCCGAAACGGCACCGAAGAGGCCTGAAAGAACTCGCGCGGGTGCGGTTCGAAGGTGATGACGCCCCAGGGCCTGTCCTCAGCGCGGGCCAATGCGCCGGCCGCGTCGATAACCGCGCGATGGCCACGATGTACACCGTCAAAATTGCCGAGCGCGAAGACACCACCGCGCAACGCGTCAGGCGTCGCCTCGATCTCATGCTGAATGATCATGGCGCCTGTCCTAACCGCATGGCGCCGGGGACACAACCGGCTCGGTCGGTCAGGCGGGGGCGCCCTTCTCCGTCGCCTTGGCGTCTTCAGGCAGCGGCAGCATGACCAGCGCCTCGCCTTCGATGACGGTCTCATCGCCGACCGTGCAGTTGGTCGTCAGGGTCAGCCGCCGCTTTTCGGGGTCGATCGCCTTAATCGTCACCGTCGCGGTCACCGTGTCGCCGGCGCGGACCGGAGCCCAGAACGTCAGGTTCTGGCCCAGGTAGATGGTGCCGGGTCCCGGCAGCTTGGTGCCAATGACCGTCGAAATGTAGCTGGCGGTCAGCATGCCGTGCGCGATACGGCCCTTGAAGAAGGACTCCGCCGCGTAGATTTCGTTCAGGTGGACCGGGTTGTCGTCACCGGAAACGCCGGAGAACAGGACGATGTCGGTCTCCGAAATCGTCCGCGCGTAGCTCTCAGTCTGGCCGACATAGTAGTCGTTGAAATGGTCCGTCACCGCTTGATCCATCGATCAGGCTCCATAGTGTCTTGTGCAGCGCACAATAGTTCGTTGTCAGGCTGCCTGCAAGGGGCCTGTGGCGTCACTTCCGGGCAGGTTGCGGTGCAAAAGGAGGAGTGACAGAACCGCCTCTTGCGGGGTTTTCGGCTAGCTTCGGCGCCGGCTGCGGCGCGCCCGCGCGGGACGCTCGCCGTCGTCGACGCCGGCCGCACGGTTCAGGCCCAAGGTGTCACGGATGCCATCGAGGCTGGGCGGCTCGCCGGGTACGTAACCCTCCAGCGCCTCGACCATGGCGCGCACATGATCGGGTGTCGAGCCGCAGCAACCGCCGATGATCCGCGCGCCCGCGTCGGCGGCCATCCGGGCATAGGTCTTCATCACGTCCGGGGTCCCGGAATACCGGATCTCGCCGTCGACGAATTCCGGGATGCCGCAATTGCCCTTGGCGACCAGCACCGGATCGTTGCTGGTGCCGGCCCGATGCATACCGGTCACCGCGGCGATAAGCTCGCCAAACCCGTTGCCGCAATTGGCGCCGCATGCCGCCAGTCCAGGCTCATGGTCGCGATAGAACTCGATGGCCGCCTCCGGCGTCACGCCCATCATGGTGCGGCCATTGGTATCAAAGGTCATCGTGCAGATGATCGGCAGACCGGTGCCAAGGCTGCCCTTGATCGCGGCTTCAGCCTCCTCGCGCGACGACATGGTTTCGATCCAGATAACGTCGACACCGCCGGCGGCAAGCGCCTCGGCCTGGTCGCGAAACGCAGCGACGGCATCGTCTGCGGAAAGCTCACCAATCGGCTCCATGATTTCGCCGGTGGGACCCATGGAGCCGGCGACCAGCACCGGCCGACCGGCAGCGTCGGCGATCTGGCGCGCCAGCCTTGCCGCGGCGCTGTTCAGTTCGCTGACACGGTCCTGTGCATCGTGCAGCTTGAGCCGATGGCGGGTCCCGCCGAAGCTGTTGGTCAGAATGATGTCGGCGCCGGCAGCCACCATACGCCCGTGCAGGTCGATCAGGCGTTCGGGGTGATCGACGTTCCACAGCTCTGGCGCATCGCCGGTTTGCAGACCGAGCGCGAACAGGTTCGTGCCCATCGCGCCGTCTGCAATCAGATGGGCTTTGTTTGCCAGGAGAGTTTGAAGGCGATCACACGCCGGTAGGGAATCAAAAGACGCGAGAGAGGACATCCCGTCACAGTCGTCAGATGTGGGCGGCGGCGCCGACGTTGTGTCACGAACACACGCCCGCCGCAACAACTGTGACGGACCGAAGAACCTAGCTGCTCGCGGCCTCGTTGACAGAGTCGGAGACCCTGGTGAACATATTGCCGACGTCGCCGCCGACCAGCACGACGATGGCGATGAAAGCGACAGCAATCGAGGCGGCGATCAAGCCGTACTCTATCGCCGTCACGCCTGAGCGCTGGGCGATCAGCTCTGAGAGCCACCAATTCAAGCGCATGCGCAGCCGTTCCGTCATGCGATCCCTCCTTGCGCCACTACCGGCGCATCTTAGTCAAAAAGGCCTGAATCTGCCATCTGCAAGGCCTTGATCGGGCGTCAGTATGCTGAATAGCTCTTTAGAAAGGGTTAACGGGTGTTTATGGCGTCCGAGAGCACCATGCGAACCAGAAATGGCGTCAACGTAACCAGTAGCGCGATTCTGACAACATGATGGGCGCTGACAAAGGCGGGATCGATGTTTTTTGAGAGCGCGATCAGGGTCATTTCCGCCAATCCGCCGGGCGCATAGGCCAAGAGCAGTGCATCGAAGCTCAATCCCGTGACGAAGGCCAGACCCAGCGAGAAGCACACGGCCACGGTGAGCAGGATGACGAGCGCGCCGAGCGCCAGAACGATGGCTTTGAGAACGGTGGCCGTCGCGGTGCCGGCAAAGCGGCAGCCGATGGCCGTGCCCAGGACGATCTGCGCGACGGCAACAGCCTCGACCGGCGGAACCGAGCCGGTCAACCCGGCCAGATGAACCACGGCGCTCAAGACCATCGGCCCGAGCAGGGGCGCCGCCGGTAGTCCCAGACGGCGTGCCGCAAACATGCCGACGACGGCACAGCCAGTCAGGATCAGGATGTCCTGCCACGACAGGTCGGCGAGATGGGTGCGGTCCGGCGGTGCGCTCAGCACGGGATCGTAGGGCGCGGCGATCTGGAACCAGACCGGAATAACCGAGACAACAAGCAGAATGCGCGCGGCATGAGCCAGGGAAATCGCGCGGGTATCGCCGCCCATGGCGGTCCCCAGGAAGATCATTTCGCTCAAGCCGCCGGGCACGCCGGAGAAAAAGGCAGTCACCGGACTGTACCCGCCGACAGCGCGGAAATAGGCGTAGCACAAGCCGATGGCGATCAGCAGGTAGGGCACCAGACAGGCCAGGCTGATCACCCACTCGCCCGCCCTATCCAGGATTTCCGGCGAAAACGAACTTCCCAGCATGACCCCGAGCACCGCCAACATGACCATGCGCAGACGGATCGGCAGATGAACCGGCGCGCGCGCCAAGGCGGCGATGGTCACGACGACCATGGCGCCGAGCATCCAGGCAAGCGGTAGATCCAATCGATAGAAGACTGCGCCGCCCAGGCTTCCCAGGGCCAACGCAAACAGGGTCGCCGACCAGACCAGACGCGCAGCGATGACGGTGGGCCCTTTAGGTGTCTCGACCGTCAACGAAAGCGCCCCCGGAACGGCAAGGTGTTGGAGAGAAGGTGGAACCTGATCAGCCTAGATCAGTTCAGGCGCGCTTTGAATTGCCTCGCGCGGCGACGCGGCAGGTGAGGTGAAGGTTGGCGCCAAAAAGAAAAGGCGGGATTGCCATCACTGGCAATCCCGCCCTTGCAAGGCCTTGACCGGTTCGGGCGGCCGCCGCCGCAATCCGCGCCCGCCCCGGTCGGGGGCCCTATGGCTTACTGGATAAGAGGCCTCAGCGCGTTGAACACACCACCGAAGGGCGACATGGTCTGGTTGCTGTTTCTCACGCGGCGCGAGTCGCGGCCGGCCTGAACGATACGCTGTTTGGTTGTGTTTTTCTGGATAGCCATCATACTTCTCCTTATCGAAACGCTGCGGTTGCGGCGACCGGGCGAACCGGCTCGATGTCTTGTCTAATGGGAAAAATAGGTTGACAGCGGCTTCACCACAAACGACATCTGCTCACAGGAGATATTAGGAAAACTTATTCAATCATGACCGCCCGCAGACTGCCTCCCCTGAACGCGCTCCGCGCCTTCGAAGCAGCGGCACGCCATCAGAGCTTCACCCGCGCCGCCGAGGAACTGAGTGTCACCCAGGCCGCCGTCAGCCATCAGGTGAAGGCCCTGGAGGACCGCCTCCAATTGCGCCTGTTCGAGCGCCACGGCCGCGGTCTGTGGTTGACCGACGAGGGCGAACTCTATCTGCCGTTCCTGCGCCAGGCCTTTGACCTGATCGCCGACGGCACCGATCTGGTTCAGAACCACGAGGCCCATGGGCCGCTGTCGGTCACCATGCTGCCGACCTTTGCGGTGCGCTGGTTCATACCGCGCCTGGGCAGCTTTCAAAAAGCGCACCCGGATATCGAGGTTCGCATTGCCACCACCGAGCGCAGCGTCGACTTCTCCCGCGAAGACGTCGATCTCGGCATTCGTTACGGCAAGGGCCAGTGGAACGATCTGGAATGCGACAAGCTGTTCGAGGACCGCTATGTCGCCGTCTGCAGCCCGTCCATGATGCGCAGCGAAACGCCCTTGGAACGGCCTGAGGATCTGCGCAACGTCTCGCTGCTGCACGACGGCGATAGCGAGGATTGGCGCTTCTGGCTGACGGCGCTTCACGTCAAAGGGGTCGACAGCACAAAAGGGCTTTTCTTCGATACCCACGACCAGGCGCTTGAGGCTGCGGCGGCCGGCCTCGGCGTCGCTTTGGGCAGCCGCGTCATTGTCCAGGACGACTTGGACGATGGTCGGTTGGTCATGCCGTTCGGCGACCTGACCGACGAGAACCTGTCGCACTATCTGGTCTACCCGAAGGGCGCGCTGCGCAAGCCGAAAGTCGCGGCCTTTAGAAGCTGGTTGATGGAAGAAGCCGAAGCCGCCAGCGACGCCCTGGCTGTCTAGAGCAGATAGGGAGCGGCTCGACCGGCCTCACGCGGCGCGATGCGCCCGGTTGTCGTTCTCCGCGTTTTTGACACCCGGCGACGTCCAGGCGAGGCCGGCGACCGCCAGGTGGGCTGAGGCCGCCTGCCGGGCGACCGCGGGGATCGATCCGCGGCTGACACCGATATCATTGAGCGCCCAGTTGTCGAGGACGGCGAGCGCACGTGCCGTCGCGCGGGTTTCATGGGCGACCTTGATGGCGTGCCATAGCCGCCGGACCAGACCGGCGATGCCCATACCGCCGACAAGTCCTTGTCCGCTTGAGCGCGCGCGGTCGTAACGCAAAGCCGGTTCACCACCGACGGGGGCGGGGCCTGAGACATGACGCAACAGATCTCGATCCAATGACGTACGCATGTTATTTTTCCTTTTCCGATCAAGAAGCCGCGGCGTCGGCTTTCGACTTAATAAATAGTTTGCCTCACCGGTTTGGGCGAACGATATGTTCTCAGTGGTCGATTTACTAAAACTAAGGCGAACGAGATCGTCATGGCGCTTGCTCAGCTACCGTTGAATGCACTCCGGGCGTTTGAAGCAGCAGCCCGGCATCTGAGCTTCAGCAAGGCGGCCGAGGAGTTGCACGTGACGCCGGCAGCGATCAGCCATCAGATCAAGGGGCTGGAGGAGCGCTGGGATTGCCAGCTCTTTATCCGCAACAACCGCAACCTTTCGCTATCCGATGCCGGGCGGCTGATCCTGCCCGATGTCAGCGAGGGGTTCGCCGCGCTTGACCGCGCGATGGGGCGCCTGGAAGTCGAGGATGATCCCCATGCGTTGGTGCTGACCGCCTCGCCATCGGTCGCGGCCAAGTGGCTGTTGCCGCGCCTGAGCGGCTTTCAAGATTCCCATCCCGACATTGACGTGCACATCTCCGCCAACAATCAGGTGGTCGACTTCGCCAAAGACCGCGTCGATGTCGCGCTTCGCTATGGTCGCGGCCCCTATCCGGGCCTGCATGCGGAGGTGCTGCTGGAAGGCGACCTCTTCCCGGCATGCAGCCCGGCCTTGATGACCGGCGACCATCCGCTGCATGAGCCGGGCGACCTCAAGCATCACACCTTGTTGCATGATGAAAGCTGGGCCTTCGACGCACCGAGCCTGGACTGGGAGATGTGGCTGCGCGCCGCCGGCGTGAGAGATGTCGATGCCAGCCGCGGACCCCATTTCGACAGCGCCGGCCTGGCGATCGAGGCCGCCGTCATGGGCCGTGGCGTCGCGCTCGTCACCCGGTCGACGGCGGGCGATGACATCGACGCGGGCCGCCTGGTGCGACCGTTCGACATCAGCCTGCCGCTGGATTTCAAGGTGCACTTCGTCTGCCCGCCAGCGGCCCTGGATCGCCCGAACGTCCGCGCCTTCCGCGACTGGGTGGTGGCCGAAGCCGCCGACAGCTAGCACGGGGGCTCCTCGGCAGCACGCGCGTGACGAGTTCAATCCCAGTTTCGCGAGGCCACGTCGCCCATCGACAACCAAGGCACGGCGAACCATGCGGAAAAGATGTGCCGTGTGGGCGTTGTGCATCGTGGATGAGCAGTTGGTCTGCTTTACCAAGCCATATGACTCCCAAATGCAAGAGATGAAGAGATCCTGAGGCCGTGGCCCGTTGTCATCGCCTCTGAGTAGGCGTTCTCTCATTGGATGATGGATTCACAACGTCATGACCGACGTCGTGTTAATGCCGACGAAAGCCACACGTTTTAGGGCTTTCGCGACGTTTATCTTGAGACCATTGAGGGTCTCGTTTGTTGCGCCCACGACCTTGCCCTGTAGGCGCAACGCACCCTACACTCAATTATCGGTTGCTTCGCGCAAGCCGCGGGTAAGAGCAATTCCATTGGAGTACGTAATGTTTGGATTGACGCCATCTCTGATCCGAAACACGGCATGCGTTGCATTTATCCTGACGTTTCTGACATGCATGACGGCACCCATCGCCAACGACTTGGGCGAGAGGCCCAACATCATCGTGCTCCTGTCTGACGATCAGGGGTGGGGCGATGTCGGCTACAATGGTCATCCGGTGCTGCACACGCCCAACCTGGATGACATGGCTTCAGAAGGCGTGCGATTTGACCGATTCTATGCTGCCGGCCACGTCTGCACGCCAACAAGAGCAAGTCTGCTAACGGGCCGGCACCCAAACCGCATGGGCGCTTTTACCTGGGGCCATTCCCTTAGGCCCCAAGAACTCACACTTCCCGAGATACTCAGCCAGCACGGCTACACGACAGCTCACTTCGGAAAGTGGCACGTCGGTTCGGTGTTGTCAGAGAGCCCCGTCAATCCGGGCGCGTCGGGATTCCAGGAATGGATCTCAGCACCCAACTTCTTCGACTTTTCACCGCTGCTTAGTCACAAAGGCGAAGTGGTGGAAACCAACGGAGAAGGCTCAGAGATCATCGTTGATTTGGCCATCGATTTCTTGGAAAGCCGTGCGGAAGACGATGGGCCGTTCTTCATCGCCATTTGGTTTGGCAATCCGCATAAGCCACACATAGCCGAAGACGAAGATAGGATTTTGTATTCAGACTACCCCGAAGACGTCGCGAACTTTTATGCCGAAACAACAGCGATCGATAGGACAGTCGGAACACTGCGCACCTATCTTGAACAGAGTGGACTTAGAGAGAACACGATTGTTTGGTACCTCGGAGACAACGGCGGATTGCCCGATATCGGCTTGAACGGAGGCCGGGAAAGCAAAGGAAGCATCTACGAGGGAGGCTTAAGGGTTCCTTCTGTAATGGAATGGCCAAGAGGCTTCCCACAACCGCAAATCATCGAAACTCCCGCCAGCACATCAGATGTTCTACCAACGATTCTTGACGTTGCGAACATTGCCTATCCCGCGTCCCGCCCTTTGGACGGCACCTCGCTACTGGACACGATACGTAGTGAAACCGCTGACTTTTCACGGCCGCTAACGTTCTGGAAGTTCTATGACGTGCCGGGAATCCGTATGAACAGCGACACGATCATGTCGATAGCGAGCAATGATGGAGACGACGAGAATGCGGCGGATCTCCTGTACCTCGACGCGGGCGTCATCCGAACAACGTATGACGAGGACTTCTTTGAAGGCCACGCTGCAATTCTAGAGTGGCCATGGAAACTGCACAGAATAGAGAAGTCGGCTTGGTATGACTTCGCGTGGTCCAGAAATCCCGTCACGGAGTTGTACAATTTGGAGGACGATCCTCTGGAGACAACAAACCTGATCGAAGAACGAGAGGATGTCGCCATGCGACTGATGGCTGACTTGGAGGAATGGCAGGCATCCGTAATCAGGAGTCTGAACGGCGAAGACTACTAGGTTCCGGACCTATCCTCTCTCAGGTCTTGAGCGTTGATGGCGCACTCAGGCACTTGGCATTGACGTCTCTCGAAGATGGCATCGTTGCGGCGCACCGCATGCTCACGAGCCACCTTCCCGCTCCGACCGATGCGTCAACAAACACCCCGTTACGGCACCGAGAACGATAGACGTCTGATCTCATCGCAAGGCCCATACGGGTCGCGGTGTCAGGTTGCCTCAGCCGCGTCAGCCGCCTCCGACGCGCGGGCGTGGCGGGAGACGTGGTCGACGATTATCGGCGACAGATCGCCCTCCAGATCGTGGCCCATGCCCGGGACCTCGATCAGCGTGGCGCCGGGAACATGGGCCGCGACATCGCGTCCGTGCTCGGCCTGCACCAGGCTGTCGTCAAGACCATGGATCACCAGCGTCGGTACGGTGATCGTCTTGAGCCGCTCGACCCGGCTGCCGTCGCCGCGCACCGCCGCCCACTGACGCTTGACGCCTTCGGGCGTCCAGCAGCGGTCAAACGCACGCCCGATGAGGTCGGCGCGTTCGGCATCGTCGAACGGGTAGCCCGGACTGCCCCAGACCCGGTCGGCCTTCAGCGTGAAAGCGATGACGCTTTCGCGGTCGTTCGGATCGTCCGGCTGCCGCAAGAGAAGCTCGCGCGCCTCGGGCGTTCCGAGTGGAATGTCGGTATTGCCGGAGGACGACATGATCGAGGTCATGCTGATCAAGCGGTCGGCGTGATGGACGGCGGCGAGCTGCGCGATCATGCCGCCCATGGAGATGCCGGCCAGATGCGCGCGATCGATGCCGAAGTGGTCGAGCACCGCGATCGCGTCATCGGCCATGTCGCGTACGCGGTACGGAATGTCGATCGGCTCGCCGGCGTCGAGCCTTCGTTGCACGTCCTGCTCGTCAATCACGCCCCAGCCGTCAAACGACTGACTCAGGCCGGCGTCGCGATTGTCGTGGGTGATGACGAAAAAGCCGTTGTCGACGAAGCCGTCGATGAAAGCGCGCGGCCAATGGATGATCTGGCTGCCCAGACCGCGCACCAGGATAAGTGGCGTCGCCGTCGCGTCACCGTGGCTTTCGACATAGAGCGAGATGCCGTTGGCATCGATATGGGGCATGGGTGGTCTCCGTTTGCCCGGAGACTAGAGCACTTTTTTGTTCACACGGCATCACCAGCCCGCGCAAGCGCCTTGCCTGCGGCCTGCGGGGCGCACCACTATGGCCGGCGCGAACAGAGGAACACCGGCCATGCGTATCACCGACGTGAAGACCTTCATTCTTGACGCCCATGACGGCCGTTCGGTCTCCGCGTCTGACGGACACCTTCTGGTCAAGGTCGAGACCGATAACGGCCTGACCGGATGGGGCGAAGCTTTTACCGCGCCCGCTATCATCCGGATGATCATCGAGGCCGATTTTGCCCGCGACCGACGCAGCGGCCTTAAGGCCCTTCTTGTTGGCGAAGACCCGCTGGACACCGACGCGCTTTGGCACCGCATGTCTGAAGGCACGCTCATGCTCGGCCGCGACGGCGTCGCCGTACACGCCATGGCGGCCATCGATCTGGCGCTGTGGGACATCAAGGGCAAGGCGGCTGATCAGCCGGTCCACGCGTTGCTGGGCGGGGCGCGACGCGACCGCGTCGCCTGTTACGCCACCCATACGTTGGGCGACACGATCGACGAGACGGCGGGCTATGCAAAGGCCTTGGTCGAGCGCGGCTTTCGCGCGGTCAAGTTCGGCTGGCTACCCAAAGGCAACAACGCCGACGAGGACGAAGCGATTGTCGCGGCGCTGCGTCAGGCGATCGGGCCCGATATCAAACTCCTGATCGATTGCGGCATGTACTGGGATGTCGACACAGCGCTCGAGCGGACCCGTCGGTTCGCCCCCTATGACATCTATTGGTTCGAGGAATCCCTGACGGCCTATGACGTCGAAGGTTATGCCCGCTTGCGCCGGGAAAGCGCGTTGACGATAACCGCCGGGGAGATGGCGGCAACGGCGGGCGAGCTCAACCGCCTGATCGATGCGCATGCTGTCGACGTCCTGCAGATCGAACTGACCCAGACCGGGCTGACGCCGGCCATGACGATTGCAGCGTCGGCCAACAGCCGGGGCATCGCCATCGTCAATCACCACTATGTCCTCGACGTCAATCTGGCGGCCTCGCTGCACTTTCTGGCTGCGGTCGACACCATCGACCTATGCGAAACCCCGGGCAACGCCAACCCGATCCGCGATGCCATCTGCCGTAACCCGCCGCGCCCCGATGCGGACGGCATGATCGCTGTCCCCTCAGGACCGGGACTCGGCATCGAAATTGACGAAGACGCCGTTCGCCGTTTCGCGCTTGACGACTAGTCGATCCAGCATCCGGATCAGCTTCGATGACGACACCGCTGGTCCGAACGGGCTAACGGTTTTGGTGCGGGCCAGGCCAGAATGGCTTTACCTACCCACACGGAGTCGCGAAGCGATTCCATCAATTCAGGATCTGCTCTAAGACAGGGGCCTCGGCAAGGGATCGGACAGCCAGAGGATAGAAGACATGTACACGCTTTACGGAAAGACCTTCACCATGTCGATGGTGCCCCAGGCGGTGCTCGATGAAATCGGCGCGCCCTATGACCTCGTCACGCTGACCGAGGAAGGCGCGGTGACCGATCCCGACTATCTGGCGCTAAGGCCCGACGGTCTGGTGCCGACGCTGGTCGACGGCGACCTCGTACTCTACGAAGGTTCGGCGATCGCCATGCACCTGGCCGACAAACACACGGAGGCCAATCTGGCGCCGCCTGTGGGCGACCCCAGGCGGGCCGCCTATTACCAATGGCTGGTCTATCTGGGCTCCATGGTGCATCCGCTTGTGGCACAGGAATACCACGCCGACTGGTACGCCGAGAGCGAAGCGGCCGTCACCGAGGTGCGCGACAACGCCATGCAGCGCGCCGACAAGGTATGGTCGGAGATCGAGACCCAGATTGGCGACGGTCCATGGCTGCTCGGCGAGCAATTCACCGCCGCCGACATTCTGTTCTGGCTGCAGGCCAACTTTCACTATGACGCCCCGCGCATGTTGGCCGAGAACCCCAAGGTCGGCGCCCTGGTCGAACGCATTTCCGCACGCCCGAAGATTGCTGCCCTGATGCAACAGCATGGGTTAAATTGACCGTGACGAACGGTGGTATGACGCGCCGCCGGATCGACATCGACGGACTTTCGATGGCCTATGCCGAAATCGGCGAGGGCGATCCCATCGTATTCCTCCACGGCAATCCGACCTCGTCTTATCTGTGGCGCAACATCATGCCGGAACTGGCGGGTCTCGGACGCTGCATCGCCCCGGATCTGATCGGCATGGGCGCATCGGACAAACTCCCGGAGAGTGGCCCTGGCGCCTACCGGTTCGTCGATCAAAGCCGTTGGCTCGACGCCTTCATCGAGCGCATGGCGTTGGGCGGGAACGTCACCCTGGTGATCCACGACTGGGGTTCCGCCCTGGGTTTTCACTGGGCGGCGCGCCACGCCGACGCCGTTCGGGCCATCGCCTACATGGAAGCCATTGTCGAACCGATGGCCTGGGACGACCTGCCGCCGGGCGATGTCCCGGTCTTCAAGGCGTTTCGCGGGCCCGAGGGTGAGAAGATGGTGTTGAGCGACAACGTCTTCATCGAGGAAGTGTTGCCCGCCGACGTGTTGCGCGATTTGAGCGACGATGAGATGGCGGCATACCGTGCGCCTTTCCAGGCTGCGGGCGAAGGCCGGCGGCCGATGCTGACATGGCCGCGCGAACTGCCATTCGACGGCGAACCGGCCGATGTCGTGGCCGCGGTCGAGGCCTATGGCGCGTTCATGGCAAACGCTGAGATGCCGAAGCTGTTCATCAATGCCGAACCCGGTTCAATCCTGACCGGACGCCACCGCGACTTCTGCCGCACCTGGCCCAATCAGACCGAGGTAACCGTGCCGGGCATCCACTACATCCAAGAAGACTCGTCGCCCGAGATCGCGGCGGCCTTGGTCGCTTGGCTCAAACCACAGCTTCGTCCATGACCGCTCTGCAGTTTACGATGTCTCTTCTTGGCGTTTGTCCACGAGGTCGGTGATGCACGGAACTGAATCCCGCTACGTCGAGGTGTCGCCCGGCGTCGATCTCTATGTCGAGCAAACTGGCGACGGACGGCCGCTCGTCTTCGTGCCCGGCTGGACGATGACGACGGAGGTGTTCGCGCGCCAGGTGCCACACTTCGCCGACCGCTATCGCGTGGTGACCTACGATCCACGCAGCCAGGGTCGTTCGACGACAACCGTGAACGCCAATAGCTATCGTCAGCACGGCGCTGACCTCGGCTGCCTCGCCGACGCGCTGGGCCTCAAAAACCCTGTCTATCTGCCCTGGTCCTATGGCTGCCTGAAGGTCTGGCAACTGGTGCGCGACCGCGGCGTCAACGGTATGGCGGGTTTGGTCTTCATTGACGAGGCGCCAAAACCGTTTCAGCCCGACCCCGACATTTGGGGTGAAGGTGACGGTCAGTACATGGTCGACTTCCAGAGCGCGATGGCCGACAACCATCGCGACGCGACGCGCGCGTTCTGCGCCTCCATGTGGCAAGGTAAACCGCCACCGGACGAACTGGACTGGGTCGCCGATCAATCCATGAAGACACAACAGTTCGTCGCCCAGATCCTGGCCGCCGATGGCGCGGCCAGGGACTACACGGCGGATGCCGAAGCTATCGATGGTGCCTTGCCGGTCATGCACGTTGTCTGCGAGGAGAAGGGGGCGCGCGCGCGAACCTGGCTAACCCAGCGTACACCCAAGGCGCGCTGCGAGGTGCTGGGCGAACACTTCATGTTCTGGGAGTTCGCCGACCGGTTCAACACGCTGGTCGACGACTTTCTTGAGACCAATAACCTATAGGGCGAAAGGCAATGGCACGCGAAAGAGCAGGGCGACGCGGGCGACGCGGCACAGGCGGAACCGAACGCAAGGCCGGCACGATCCACCAGCTGCCATGGCGCGAGATCGTCAATCCCTATCGTCCATTCGATATCCTGCACGACGAACAGGTCGAACGCCTGCACCAGGCATCGCTAACGATCCTTGAGTCGATCGGCATGGAGGTGCTGCACGCACCGACGCGCGACATGCTCAAACGCGAAGGTGCAGACGTCGACGGCGAGCTCGTCAAGTTTGACCGGAACATGATCGAAGAGAAGGCTGCTCTGGCGCCGTCGGAGTTCACCCTGCACGCGCGTAACCCCGCGCACAACGTGACGCTTGGCGGCAACCGCATGGTCGTCACCGGCGTCGGCGGACCGCCCTATGTCAGCGATCTAGAAGGCGGCCGGCGCATAGGCAACTTCGAGGACATGTGCAACTTCACCCGCGTCCTGCAGAGCCTGAACATCGTGCATCAGGACGGCGGCGGCGCCGTCGAGCCACAGGATCTGCCGGCGTCGACGCGCCATCTCGACATGTACCGCGCCATGATCACACTGACCGACAAGACGTGGCAGGGTTATGCGCTGGGCGCCGAACGCGCCGAAGACGCCATCGAGGCGACCTGCATCGCGCTGCAATGCGATCGCGAGACGCTGGCGGAGAAACCGGCCGCGATTACCATTATCAATACCAACTCGCCACTCAGGTTCGATATCCCAATGGCCGAAGGCATGACGGCCTATGTCCGATGCGGCCAGCCGGTCACCATCACGCCGTTCACGCTTGCCGGCGCCATGAGTCCAGCGACCATCGCCGGCGCGCTCGCCCAACAAAATGCCGAGGCGCTCGGCGTCATCGCGATCGCCCAGTGCATTCGTCCGGGCACGCCAGTGGTCTATGGCGGATTTACATCGAATGTCGACATGAAGTCGGGCGCGCCCGCCTTCGGCACGCCGGAATACGCCAAAGCGGTCTTGGCCGGCTGTCAGCTGGCGCGCCGTTACGGCATTCCCTACCGCACGTCGAACGTCAATGCGTCCAACACGGTCGACGCGCAGGCGGCATACGAATCGGAGATGTCCTTATGGGCGGCGGTCACCGGCCAGGCGAACCTGCTCTATCAGGGCGCGGGCTGGCTCGAGGGCGGCTTGGTGGCGAGCTTCGAAAAACTGATCCTGGATGCGGAGATGATCCAGGGTATGGCCGAGATGCTGAACCCGATCGACATCTCAGACGATGCCATCGGCATCGAGGCGATGCGCGATGTTGGACCTGGTGGCCATTTCTTCGGCACCCAGCACACGCTGGACCGCTACGAGACCGCGTTCTACAACCCCATTCTGTCGGACTGGCGCAACTATGAGAGCTGGCGCGAGGCAGGCTCGCCGGATGCCCAAACACGCGCCCACCAGATTTGGAAACAGCTTTTGGCCGAATACGAGGAGCCGCCGTTGGACCCGGCCGTGCGCGAGGAACTCGACACCTTCATCGCCCGGCGCAAGGAAGAAGGCGGCGCGCGCGACTAGAGCCAGTTGTGGTTAGATCGACTCCATCTAACCATTTGATTCCGCTGTATATCTTCGAGTAGAGCAGATTCACCTGTCTTGATGTCATCGCAAAGTGAATCGATCAAAACAAGATCTTCTCCAGCGCGGATGCGTCATTTGCACCATTGACAAAGGGTTGCACTAGTTCCCATGGTGCCACCGCGCGCCGGCGGCGCTGGACCAACCATGGGCCGCGAGCGGAATTGGGAGGAGTGAGGACGATGCAAGAACGGTTTCGCGCATGTTCATGTCGCGCCGCTGTAGAGCGCGCGTATCGCGCACTGAAAGATCGTGATGAAGCGGACGAATCAGCGTTTCACGCAGCGACCAAGATCTATCGTTGGTATCATCCCAACGTCTCGGCGCTGGATGCGCGTTTCACCGTCGCTGAATGGCTGGATCAAGTCGACTGAACATCGGCCGCTCATCCAACCGCTATCCTATAGGGTAGACAACACCGTTCTGGTCCATCGCGTGCGCCGAGCTCGACGATGAGGACAGTTCGCCCTAACCGCCGTAGGAACCAATGGTGGCGCCAACCACGGTGACAAGGCTGACGATCAACAGCACCCAATAAAGGCCTTGGATCAGGCGGAATGTCTGCTCTGGCATTTCGCTCGCGCGTCTCAGGAACCACCGGTGCAAGACCAAGGGCTCGGCGGGCTCCTTCATGCGTCATACTGCCGGCAACAAAACCGAGGTGACAAAGGCGACGCCGCCGATCCACAGAATGACGCCGACCACGTGAACGGCGCGCGCGATAGCTACGTCGTCCACATCAGAAATCCGTGCTGTGACGATCCGCCACGAATGCCGTCGAAGCGACGCATGCTTGACGATCCAAGTGTTGCCAAAACATGCCCCGCGTCCGACCTACTCCATCACCACCCGCGGGAAGTAGAACGACACGAGCCAGTTGGGCATGTCGACGATCTCGCTAATGCGTAGGTCGCCGCACACACTGGCCAGCATGTACGCTTCGTGCGGCGCCATGCCGTGGCGGGCGGACAGGAGATCGATCATGCCGGCCACCGCGTCTTTGGCGCCCTGCATCAAATCGGGCCCGACACCGGTCGTCACCTCGTAACCTTTCTCATCGAAATGGCGGCTGACCGGCCCGGCGGTGGTGTAGCGCGGATACGCGAGGTTCGCGTCCTTCTCCAACTCGAACTTGCACGCGACCGCCATCTGACTTTCGATCGCCGTGCCGCACACCTCGCCGTCACCCTGCGCGGCATGCGTATCGCCGATCGAGAACATGGCACCGGCGACCTCGACCGGCAGGTAGAGTTCGGTGCCCACGCACATGTCACGGATATCCATGTTGCCGCCCATGCGGCGCGGCGGCACGATGCTGTGCAGACCGGGCTCCGCGGGCGCCAGACCGATCGTGCCGGCGAATGGTTTCAGCGGCACGCGTCCGCCGGGACCATAGGCGGCCGGCTTCAAGCTGTCGGATTCGTAAGTCCAGATATGTAGCGCCGGGTCTTCGAACTGATCGGCCAGCAAACCGAAGCCTGGAATCAGCGCCGTCCAACCCCATCCCGACGGGGTGAAGTCCAGTAACGTAATCTTGAGAGCGTCGCCCGGCTCAGCCCCATCGATGACAACCGGCCCGGTAACCGGATTGATCTTGCCGAAATCGAGGGTCGCGATGTCTTCGACGGTGGAGTCCGGCGACAATTGACCTCCGGAAGAATCGACCGTGTCAAAGGCGACCTCATCACCCGGCGCAATGGTCAAAACCGGCTCATTGCCATTGTCCCAGCCGAAATGGCTGTGGTGACTATGGATCGTGTGTTTCATCGATTCCCCTTTCGACTAACGCGCCTCGCGACGGCGATTTGATATGTGGCACAGCAGTTTAGACGCTCCATCAGCAAACGCCATAGCCGTACCCGGCCAGCATTTTTGCGAATTTTACTGTGGCGAATCCGTTTGCCGCCGGGCGCAGGTTTCGTGCAGGATACTTATGTTGGGGTGGCAAAAAGAGCTCGAATGGCTAGACACCGCCCTGATTTTTGTCACGAACCGATCGCCGCCGCGTGGGTTCGTGCGGGCGGATCGTTGTAAGGGAGCCGTCTCCTTGGCGACTATTTCGTTGCAGCGATTTCCCGAGGGGATGGAAGGAGCTGTGAGCTTATGTCAGATGAGTTAGAGGGCCGGTACGGTGGCGGCCAGGCCGGCGTATCGGCGACCGTCAAGTGGTTTAATCCGACCAAGGGTTTTGGTTTCGTGCAGTTGTCGGACGGTTCTTCCGACGCTTTCCTGCATATCTCTGTTGTCGAGCGTCTGGGTGAACGGTCACTGCCGAACGGCGCGACCGTGATGTGCGAGGTGACCGAAGGCCAGCGCGGCCTGCAGGTGGCCGAGATCTACAGCATCGATTTGTCGACCGCGACGGAGGATCAGGCACCGCCGCCCAGGCGACACGAGCCGCAGGACTTTGGTCCCGCGACAACGGTCGAGGGCATGGTGAAGTTCTTCGATATGCAAAAGGGGTTCGGCTTCATCACGCCGGATGACGGCAGCCGTGATGTGTTCGTTTCCGCGCGCGTCTTGGAACATGCGGGCATTCCGATGCTGCAGCCGCGCCAGCGCGTGAGGGTTGAGTCGAGAATGGGCGATCGTGGACCGCTGGCCACCAGCATCGAAGTGATCTGACGCTGCCGGCATCCGTGCCGCCGCCCGACAATCCCGCCTCTGCCGACCCGCGTCTTCAACCGGTCAGTGACTGGTTGATTGAATGCGGCCTGAAACAGATGCCCATTGGCACCATGCTGGCGGGTGTCTGTGAACAGCTGAATGATCGGGTCGGCTTTCAGCTGTTGCGCGCCAATGTCTCGACACGGACGATGCACCCGGTCATCGACTCGGTGACCCATATCTGGCGGCGCGACAGCGGCATCGACGTCAATCCCAATGCCTTCGCCGACCAGGCTGGCGATCAATGGCAGAACAGCCCGATACGCAGCCTGGTCGAGAGTCAGGATCAGCGCACGCAGCGCACCCGTCTGGATAGAGACGAAGCCGCTTTCGCGTTTCCCTTGTTCAAGGAGTTTCGTGATCTCGGCGCGACCGAGTACGTGGCCCGGCTGATCGGGTTTGGACACGAGGGCGCGCACGATCATCGAAGCGGTATGGTGTCGACATGGCTGACCGACCGGCCCGGCGGTTTTCTGGACGCCGAAGCCTTGATCCTGGAGCGTCTGATGCCGCGCTTGGCCCTGTCGGTGAAGTCGACGCTGGGACATGAGATCTCGACCAATCTTCTGGAGACCTATGTCGGTCATGACGCCGGCCGGCGTATTCTTGACGGGGCATTCCGCCGCGGCACGTTTCGCACGATCCCCGCGGCAATCTTCTTTGCTGATCTGCGCGGCTTCACGACCCTGTCCGATCGGCTGGAGACGGAGGCGGTCGCCAGTCTTTTGAACGACTGCTTTGATGCCATGGTCGAACCTGTCACGCGGCGCGGCGGCGAGGTTCTCAAGTACATGGGCGACGGTGTGCTGGCAGTCTTCGACCGCGAAGGCCGCAACGAAGACGATCTGTGCGAGGGTGCGCTGGATGCGGCCCACGAGGCCATCACCGCCGTCGCGTCAATCGGGGAACCGGATACAGGCAAAGCGATGATGCTGGATGTCGCGCTCCACCTGGGCGACGTGCTCTACGGCAATGTCGGTACGGTCGACCGGTTGGACTTCACGGTGATCGGACCGGCGGTGAACGAGGCAAGCCGGATCGAAGGGCTGTGTGACCAATTAGGTCACGCGCTGCTCACCTCACCCAGCTTTGCACGGGCCAGCGCGCGCTGCGGCCGGCGGCTGAGGAGCCTCGGCCGGCATCACCTGCGTGGCGTCGACACCGACCAGGAACTCTTCACGATCGACATCGGCTAATGACTGTCGCGGCCGCAGCGCCGGCCCACTCCTCTCCTCCGGGGCAAAACGCCTTGAGGCGTTCTCGCCGAGGCCACCCATGGCAGCATTCTTGGGGCGGCCGGGAGGGGGAGTGAGCCGGTGATGAAAGCCAAGTCTTGATCACCCTAGAAGACGTCGAGGTAGCGGGCGGTATCGAGGTCGCTGACATGGCGACGGAAGACATCGTCTTCCCAGCGTCGTGTGCGCGCGAAATTGTCGACGAACGGATCGCCGAAGATCTCACGCGCCAAGGCCGAGCCGTCCAACCGCTCGGCCGCTTCCAGAAGGTTGCGCGGCAGCCGTTGGTCGGCGGGGGCATCATCGACGGTCGCCTCGCCCGCCGTCGGCGGTGGCGGTTCGATGCGGTTTTCGATGCCCCACAACCCGGCACCCAGGCACTGGGTAAGCGTCAGGTGCGGATTAGCGTCGGCGGCTGGCACGCGAAACTCGACCCGCGTCGCGTCCGGTTCCGGGTTGATGACCCGAAACGCGCAGGTGCGGTTCTGCACACCCCACGTCGCCGTCAACGGCGCCCAGATGCCGGGGATCATACGCCGGTAGGCGTTGACCGTGTGGCTGCACATCGCGAGCGTCTCCGGCAAAAGCCGCACCAGGCCGCCGATGAAATGGCGCATGGTCTGGCTCATCCCGTCCGGCTCGCCGGCATCATGGAAGATCGGCGCGCCGGCCTCGTCCTGCATGGAGATATGCATGTGACCGGACTGGCCATTGGTCGCGTTCGACCACTTCGCCATGAACGTCGCCATCAGACCGTGACGCTGGCAATAGGCCTTGGTGTAGGTCTTGAAGAACGCCGCCGCGTCGGCGGCGCGCATGCCTTCACCCGCCTTCAGCGCCGTCTCAAGGCAGCCCGGCCCTTGTTCGGTGTGGAAGGCATCGAACGCGACGTCGAGATCGGCCATGACCGCCTCGAGGCCAGCGACAAACTCCGTTTCGATCGAGGGCACCAGCGAATACGTGCTGTTGCCGGGCTGCCACGAAGTCAAATCGCGGTAACCCTTCTCGCGCACCGTGGCCGGCGTCTCGTCCAGGATGAAGTACTCATACTCGAAGCCGGCCTTGACCGAGAAACCCATGCCCGCGGCCTTGTCGAGTTGACGCCGCAGCAGATTGCGCGGCGCGAGCTCGCCAATCTCATCGCTGAACTCGGCGACAAACACCGCCTCGCCGTCGGCGAACGGAAACAACCGCCCGCTTGCCGGATCGATCGGCGCCGGCACATCGGCCCAATCGCCCTGGCCATAGGGCAACTCCGCGGTATCCCATTGGTAGAGGACCTTGCAGAACTCGTAGCCCGAGGTCAGCAGCTTCAGAAACTTCGCGGCGTCGACCCGTTTGACGCGGAAGCGCGCATCGATATCGAAGATACCGATGTGGACGGCGCGGATGCCTTGCGCCTCCAGGGCAGCCGCCACGTCATCGGCGTGGCGGCAGCCGGCAAAAGGGTTGTTACTCATGAAGTGGGGACACGAACTACGCCGACTTTGGCTGTCCGAACAACCACGATGTCGGGTCAGGCACCGCCTCTCCGGCCTGAAGCCAGATGATGCCCCTCACACAACGGATGATGATCCAAATCGCCAGAAGGCCATACAGAATGGCGCCGAGGAAAAACACGAACAACAACAAGAAAGCTATGATTGAGACGACCAAAGCAATCCAGAACGTGCGAATCTGAAACTGGTAGTGGCTCTGCACCCAGCTCGACGCTTTGCCCTGCAGAACATAGGCCATGATGACGCCGACCAGGGCTGCGATCCCAATACCAAGGCATGTCACGAGATAGAGAATATAGATGATGAGCGGCATGCCCGTGTCGTCAGTACTCTTGGCCGGCAGGTTGTCACCGGACTGCGTGGATGGATCGGTCATATAGTTCCCCTCCGATAGCGCGGACCACCCCGCAATCTCTTTGCCCCCGGGCCCGCAACGGGCGCATCATACCGCGTCATGGGCGATATGAACATCGATGCGCTGCGCCGGAAGCTGGAAGCCCGCCATGCCGAACTCCTTGCCGATGAGGCGGCGACGGCTGGTGATCGCGCGCCGGTCGAACTGGATCAACAGAGCGTCGGGCGTCTGTCGCGCATGGACGCGCTGCAGGTCCAGGCAATGGCTGAAGCCCAGGCGGACCGGCGTAGAGCGGAGCTTCGCCGGATCGACGAGGCGATGGCGCGTCTGGAAGCGGACGAATACGGCTACTGCATCTCCTGCGGCGAGGAGATCGCGCCGAAACGGCTGGAATTGGACCCGGCGGCTGCGGTTTGTGTGCGCTGCGCCGGCGGATCGAAATAGTCGGATCCTGCCCAACCGAGAGTAAGGTGGCGGCGCCCAGAACACGCGTCTTTGATACCGCGCGGCCCATTCTTGCCACGATTCGTCATAATTGTCGGGTTTGACCTGACGACACGGTAAAAATCTGTCCTAAGATAAGCTCACGCCGAGTCGTCCATGAACCGCCGCCGCCTAAGAGACGGCAAAAATAAGGGCAGTCGGCCCAATTGAGGCAAACACGATCTTGGAGAGCCATTCATGCACTTCCTTCGCAAACCCAATGTGGAGAAGCTTCAGAACGATCTGATCAACGGCCGTATCAGCCGCCGGACCTTTATGGGTGCGGCAGCGGCCGCCGGTATCGTTCCCGTGACGAATTCCATGACGACCGGCGCGCAAGCGGCGGCCGGCGACATGATCAACTATTTTACCTGGTCCGGATACGAGGTGCCGGAGCTGCACCAGGAATTCATCGACAAGTACGGCGAATCGCCGCATTGGTCGGTGTTTGCATCGGCCGAAGACGGTCTGCAAAAGATCCGCGCCGGTTTCTCGCCCGATCTTTCCCATCCCTGCATCGACAACGTGCAGAAGTGGCACAATGCCGGCATCCTGTCGCCCATTGACACCTCGCGAGTGCAGTACTGGGATGACGTCTTCCCGTCGCTGCAGACCATGAACGGCGCGGCGATCGACGGCGACCTCTACATGGTCATCACCGACTTCGGTCTGTCGTCGATCATCTACCGGACGGACATCTACGAGGGCGAAGAGACCTGGGAGATGCTGTTCGATGACCGCTATGCCGGCCGCATCTGCGCCCGCGGCACCTATGTCAACCTCTCGATCGCGCTGAAGATCCTGGGTTATGACGTCTTCAACCCGACCGACGAGCAGTTGGCCGAGGCGGGCGACATGGCGCGCGCGCAACGCGAGCTCGTGCGGTTCTACTGGGAAAGCCAGACCGACATGGAACAGGCGATCGCCAGCGGTGAATGTGTCGCCGGTTACGCCTGGAACGAAGCGCTGGTGAACCTCTCCGAGCAAGGCATTCCAGTCGCCTTCGCGGCGCCTAAGGAAGGCGCGTTCGGCTGGGCTTGCGGTCTCGTTCGCATGAGCGGCGGCGAAGGCGACGACCAGATGGCCTACGACTTCATCGACGCCTGGCTGGCGCCTGAGGCCGGCAAGTTCCTGATCGAAGCCTATGGATACGGCCATGGCAACGCCAAGTCGTTCGAACTGGCCGATGCTGAGACCGTGACCGCGTTGGGCTACGACGACCCCGAGGCGTTAATGGCGGGCACGACCTTTTTTATCACGCCCGATCCCGAGCAGGACGCCAAGCAGCTCCAGCTTTGGGAAGACATTCAGGTCGGCCTCTAGTTTTACCGAGAGGGCATCCGTCCAGGGGCGCGGCGAGCGATCGCCGCGCCTCTTTCTTTTTTCGCCAGACCGCAGGGCAAATCCTGCTAGACCAATGCTAGTCCCCAATCCCCACGCAACCGGCGAGTCAATAAACCATGGCGACGGATACCGCTTCTCATCTGATCCGCAACCCCCAGCTTGTCGTCGGTGACGACAATCTAAACACCTGGAACCAACCGGACACACGGCGCTGGGGATTTCGAAACGTGCATTGGCTGAACCGCTACGGGTTCAGCACACGGTCCAGTCACGTGCTGCCACTGCGCAAACGCATCGACCGGCATATCGGAGATTTACCGGAGGTCAGACGGCTGACGACGACATCTATTTTCGACGGCATGATCGTCGTTCGGGGTCAGGACATTCTCTTTGAAAGTTACGCGCCGGACTTCGGCCCAGACATGCCGCACAGCATTCAGTCGATCAGCAAGACGACCTTGAATCTGATCTTCGGCCGCCTTGTTGCCGAAGGCCTGGTCGAACTGGAGGCCAAGGTCGAACACTACCTGCCGGAGATCGGTAGCGGCTATCGCGGCGCGACGGTCCAGCAGGTGCTGGACATGAATGTCATGAACAATTTCGACGAGGACTATACCGCGCCTTATGATCCGCCACCGGGCCCGGGCGAACGGATCGGCTATGGCCGTGAAGAGATATCCCTGGGCTGGCGTCTGCCGCCCGAGGGGGAACCCGAACAGAGCTTACGCGGCTTCGTCTGCGACCTCGTCGACGACGGCACGACCAATCCCGACAACATCACCCACTACAAGTCGACCAACTCGGACGTCGCGGCCTGGATCGCCGAGGTGGTGAGCGGGCGGGACCTCAAGTCCTATCTGGTCGACATTGCCAACGGCGCGGGCCTGGAGCGCGCGTTTCACATGTCGCTCGACTGCGACTTCGTACCGGTGCTGAGCGGCGGCGGGGCCCTGACATTGCGCGACCTCGCCCGCTACGGCCTCATCTTCGCACGCGGCGGCCTGGGCGTTCACGGCGAACCGGTCGGCGACAGCGACTTCATCGAAGCCACCCGGAAAGGTGGCGGCACCTGGCTTGCCGGCCCGCGCGAAGGCCAACGCTATCGCAATCAGATCTATTCAAACGGCACGTTTGTCGGTCACGGCGGCTATGGCGGCCAGTATCTCATGGCCGATCCGGATAAGGAGGCGGTGTTCGCCTTCTTCAGTGTCCTGGAGACCAGCCACGCCAGCGACGAAACCTACTTGCCCGAGGTCATTGCCATGGGCGAGGAGATTCTGGCGAAACTCTGAACCAGATCTGTCATCGTCCCAGCATCGGCAAGGGGCGCGGGACACTGGGTCCGCGCCTCTTCTTGTTGGCACGCCGGAAACGGGTAACAGTGCGTCCTTATCACGCACCGAAGAAAGCCAGCCATGAAAGCAGCCGTCATCGAAGAACAGGGTTCCGTCGAGAACCTGGTCTATCGCGACTGGCCGGATCCCCAGATCGGCCCTGACGAAGTTCTGATGCAGGTCAAGGCCTGTGCCCTTAACTATCTGGACTTGGAGGTCCGGCGCGGCATGCCGGGTTTTCCGATTGAGACACCGTTCATTTCCGGTGGCGACATGGCCGGCGTGGTCGAAGGTGTCGGCACGGATGTCACGCGCTTCAAGCCCGGCGACCGCATCGTCTTCAACCCGTTCGGACGCGACGGCATGATGGGCGAGGATTGCCAAGGCGGTCTGGCCGAGCTGGCCAAAGCGCCGGAGAACCAAGTCATCGCGCTGCCCGACGCCGTGACGTTCGAGCAGGCGGCCGCGCTTCCGGTGGGCTATGGCACCGCGCACCGCATCATGTTCGACCGCGCCCACGTTAAGGCCGGCGAACTGGTGCTGATCCTGGGTGCCGCAGGCGGCGTCGGCACCGGCTGTCTGCAAATTGCGAAGGCGATCGGGGCCAAAACCATCTGCGCCTCATCGTCGAAGGACAATCTGGAGAAACTCTCGGCGCTCGGGGCCAACCACGTCATCAACACGGCCGAACAGGACTTCAGCCGCGAGGCCTGGGCGATCTCCGGCAAGAAAGGCATCAACGTCTGCGTCAACTACATCGGCGGCGAAACCTGGGTGCCATCGCTGCGCGCCATGGCGCAGGACGGGCGGGTGGTGACATGCGGCGCCTCGGCCGGCTTCGATCCGCAGACTGATATTCGTTACATCTGGACCCGCGAACTGCGCATCCTCGGTGCCAACGGATGGACAGACGAAGGTATCGTCTGGCTGCTGGAACAGGTCGCGGCGGGTGAGATCGAACCGGTCATCGACTCGATCTTTCCATTGAGCGATATCCAGGCGGCCGAAACAAAACTGGAGACACGCAATGTCTTCGGAAAGGTAGTACTGAACCCATGACCGGCAAGATCGATGTGGAGAGGTTATGGCGCGGCTGGCAGCGCGGGCCGTTCCACGACCTCGTCACCATGGAGCTCGACACCTGGGACGCGGCCAAGGGCGAGGTCACGTTTCGCCTGCCGTTCAAGCACGGCTACAAGCGAACCGCGCATGAGGAAGGTTATCACGGCGGCGTCCTGGCCAGCGTTATCGACATCGCCGGCGACTTTGCGCTCGCCATCAAGACCGACAAGTTGGGCTTTCCAACGATCGACCTGCGCGTCGACTATCTGCGTATGGCCGGCGACGGCGACCTCACGGTCATGGCCCGCACGGTCAAGGCCGGGCGCACCATCGGCGTCGCCGATGTCGAGGTGATCGACGCCCGGGACCGCCTGTGCGCGGTCGGGCGCGGCACCTACGCGACAGCCGCCGGCTGACCAAAGGCGTCAGGAGCCGAACACAAGGAGGGCGCCGTCGGCATCGTCGGGTCCAACCCAAACACCGGCGCCGGTCGTAACGGTTTTGATGCCCCGGCTGGCCGCCAGGTCCTCGATCGCTCGTGGATCAGAAACGGTAAAGGTCACCGCGGCAACCCATGGCAACACCGGCGGTTTGATCCCCACGAAGTGAGCGCCTAGTCCATCGGCCGACACGACATCGATCGTGCCGCGCGCCAAGACGAACCGGTGACCGTCCTCTGTTTCGGTGTCTGCGACACTGGAGACGGCAGCGATACGACGCGCCGTGGCGACGGGATCAAGTGCGACGATCGTGACGCCGGCCAGACCCATGACGCCATTGGGGTGGTCGAGCAAGTCAGGCTGCCACAAGACATCGGGCGTATGATGCTGGCAAAAGAAGAAGTCGGCTTCGGGAAACCATGTGGTATCGATCTCCGTGATGTGGAAGCGGCCCTCACGGGTGCTATCGCCATAGGGAACCTGGCGCGCGATCCCGTAAGGCTCGCCAATCGTCACGCCGCGCGACGCCACCTCGCGATACGTGCTTTGACTGTCATCGGTACCCAGGGCAATCAGATGAAGGCCGGTGTAACGCGCCAACGCGGCCTTTAGATGGTCGTGATAGAGCGCGGGATCGGTGATACCGATCAATTCGAAATAGCCGTCGCGAAACATCGCACAGTGATTGCCGGTGCCCCACGGTCCGTCGTCGCCACTATGGCTTGAGCGGGGCGTCAGGTTGAAACCGAGCCGGCCGTAGGCGGCGGCCGCGCGATCCAGATCGTCGGTCGCGACCGCGACGTGATCGAGCCAGGGAGTCGCCATCATCCGCCGATGACCTCGCCAAACGCCTCGCGCGCCTGCTTCTGCACGACCAGCCGGTCGATCTTGCCGGGGCCGTTGAGTGGCATCTCATCGACCACGGCCACATGGCGCGGATGCGCGTAGGCCGGGCCGTTCTCCAGGCAATAGGTCTTGATCGCCTGCTCGTCGAGCGCGCTGTCCGGTGTCAGCGTGACGAACGCGACAGGCGCTTCGCCCTTGATCTTGTGGGTCAGCGGCACGACCGATGCCTCGATAATCTCCGGATGCGCGAGCAGTAGGTTCTCGACCTCCTTGGGATAGATGTTCTCGCCGCCGCAATTGAACATGTCGTCGGTGCGGCCCATGAAGAAATAGAACCCGTCTTCGTCCTTGCGGAAGAGATCACCCGTCTTGAGCCAGCCATCGACGATCTTCTCATCGTTGACGTCCGGGCGTTTGTAGTAGCCCGGCGTGACACCGGGGTTCTTGACCCAGAGTTCGCCGTAACTGTCGTCGTCCTTGCCGTCCGCGCCGACAAGCTTCACCTCGCCTTCGGGCAGAACCTTGCCGCAACTGCCCGGCGGCATGGGCGATCCGTCGGCGGGCGCGGCAATTGGCACCGGCCCGCCTTCGGTCAGGCCATAGGTCTCGATACAGCGCACGCCGAACGCGTCTTCGATCTGATGTAACAGCTCCGGCGGTACCGGCGCCGAGCCGACCGAGAGACCCTTCAACGCCGACCAGTTGAGACTCTCGATCAGTTCCTTTTCCTGGAGCAGCGCCGTATAGACGGCGGGCACGCCGCCGGTATTGGTACAGCGGTAGTCACTGAGTGCGCGCAAGAACCGTTTGGGTTCAAAGTTCTCCAGGATGACCACCGAACCGCCGACATGAAGCAGTGGCTTGAAGGCGCCGGCCATGGCGTTCTTGTGATACATCGGCACGGCGGCGAGCGCCCGGTTGTCGGTTTTTTCCGGCCAGAATCTCTGGAAGACGTGGATGCCCCAGAGCTGACCGTCATGAGTCAGCACGACGCCCTTGGGCCGGCCCGTGGAGCCGGAAGTGTAGGGCTGAAAAGACGGGTGGTCGCCTGCGAGTTCCGGCGGGTCGAACGATGTCGATTCGGCCATCAGCATGTCTTCATAACGCTGCCATCCGACCGGCACCGGGTCGAAGGCGATCAGTGGCTTAAGCCCCGCCTGCTCGACCACGTCGACGACAAAGCGATTCGACACCGGCTCGACAATCGCCGCGACCGCGTCGCTGTCCTTCACGGTAAACTCAAGGACGTCAGCGCCCAGCTTGGTGTTCAGGGTTACCGGCACGACACCGGCGCGCATGGCGCCGTACATGATCTCGATGAACTCGAACCGGTTGCCGACACACATGGCGAGCCGATCGCCCGGCTTCAGACCCATGGTCCGTGTCAGCGAGGCGAAACGGTCGAGCCGTTCTTCCAATTCGGCGTAGGTGACCTCGCGCGGTTCGTCGCGAGTCAAATCGATCATCGCGGTCTTATCGGGAAACGCTAAAGCGGCCTCGTGACTGAAGTAGCCGAGATTGCCGGCACGTCGTTGATCCATGCTGTGTCCTATGATGTCTGAAGTTCAGGGTATAGGGCGCGCAAGCCGTCGACGAGTTCGTCCGCCATGGCCTGAAGCGCCGCCTCGCCCTTCTTGACCGTCGCCAAAGTCGGATCGCCCCGGGCGCCGGTTTCGCTGTGGTCGATGTCGCCCCCGGGGTCGTCGCGGAAAACCTGCGGACGGAAGAACACGGTATCGGGCGCCCCGCGCATGTTGCCGTCGTCACGGCGCGCACGATCGAGACGCACCAACTCCGGTGCTATCGAGAGGATCATCGATGTTTCCTCCTCGTCCGCATGCCCATCGATATCGTGTTCCATCAGATGGGCGGCGCCCTTGCCCATCCGAGCGATATCGGCGACCGCCACCCTGACACCGGTCGTCTCGTAGAGCTCGCGCACGACCGTATGCAGGATGGCCTGTGTCGGGATGCCGGTATTGATCAACGCGATACGGCCGGCGCCTTGCGCGATAAGGCCAGACAGAAGATCGGACACCAGCGCGGCAAAGGTCTCGGGCCTGAGATGCTGGCTGCCAGGGTAGTGACGGAAGGCCGGGTAATAGCCGAAAGGGATGACCGGCGCGATGAGCACCGGCAAGACGCCGGCGACCCGGCGCGCCAGTTCGGCCGCCAAGAGCCAATCGGTCTTCATCGGCAGGTGCGGTCCGTGCTCCTTGGCGATGGCGCCGATCGGAACCAGAACAATCTGCCTCGCCGCCAATCTGTCGCCGACCTCGGGCCAGGTCAGATCTTCGATCCAGGCACTATCAACCGGTTTGCTCATGGCGCTAGTCTAGACCGGCTTGAGTGAGGAACACACGCTGTCCGATCATCCCAACATCTTGATTCTCTGCACCGACCAGCAGCGCGCCGACAGTCTGGGCTGCTACGGCAACGCGCACGCCCGGACGCCGCACATCGACCGGCTGGCCGCGCGTGGGATGCGTTTCGACAACCACCTGACGCCCAACCAGATCTGCTGCCCCAGCCGCGGCACTATGATCACCGGGCTCTATCCGCGCCATCACGGTATGACGACGAACGGCCGCACGCTCTATGACGGCCTGGCCACCCTGCCTGGCCTGCTGGCCGAAGCCGGTTACGCCACCCATGCCGTCGGCAAGCTGCACCTGCAGCCGATCATGGCAGACGTGTCCTATGGTTATCCGGAGTCCGTGCCGTTCTGGCAGACCGGTCGCTGCGTGGATTGGAACGGCCCCTATTTCGGCTACCAAACCGTCGACTTCATGATCGGCGAATCGCTGTTGGCGACGGAAGGCGGCCATCACGCGGCCTGGCTTCGCGACTATCATCCGGAGGTCGTCCCGCTTTATCAGCCGGAGGCGGCCCTCGACGGTCCGCTGACCGATCTCGACGAAGCCTGGACGGCGGCGGTTCCCGACGACCGCCACTACAACACGTGGATCTCAGAGCGTGCGATCGATTTCCTTGATCGGACGGACGGCCCCTTCATGCTGTTCGTCTCCTCGCCTGATCCCCATCACCCCTTCAGTCCGCCACGTCCATGGGCAGACCTGATCGATCCCGGCGCCATGCCGGCGCCCGATGCGATTGCCGGCGAGTTGGACCTGATGCCGAGCTACGTCCGTCAGCGGCTGCCGGCCAACTGGATCGACAATGACGCACCAGCGGTCGAACAGGGCGGCATGACGACAACGAACGACGTGTCGGCCGAGAGCCTGGCCCGGGCCACCGCCCTTACCCGCGGCATGGAAGCGCAGATCGATGCGTGTTTCGGGCGCGTCCTCGCCACACTCGACGCGCGCGGCCTAACCGAGAACACCATCGTGATCTTCACCTCCGACCACGGTGAGTTCCTGGGCAACCACGGCCTCCTGCACAAGGGCCCGCCGCCTTATGGCGACCTCACTAGGGTCAGCTTCATTATGGCCGGGCCCGGCGTACCGCCAGGCGAAATGACGCGGGCGCCCAGCAGCCATCTCGACATCATGGCGACCACGCTCGATCTGGCCGGGGTCGACCATCACGGTATCCGCGATGACGGACTCTCGCTGAAGCCGGCTCTCGAAGGAAGGGAACTCGAACGCGAGGCGCGGTTTCTGGAGTTTCATCCCCGCATCGATCCGCGCACCTACAACCACTCCATGGTCACCGACGACTGGCGGCTGACGCTTTATCCCGAGAGCGACGAAGACTGGGGCGAGTTGTTCGATCTTAACGCCGATCCCGGCGAACACCGGAACCTGTTTCACGAAGCCCGGCATCGGGCGACCCGCGACCGCTTGGCCGAGGTGCTGACGCAACGTTTCACCGCAAGACCGCGGGCCGGCACCGAGCTGATCGCCAAGTGGTGACCAGCTAGCGCCAGCGCGCCGTCTCGTCGAGCAACCACGACCGGAACTGCTGCGCCGCCGGTGTCAGCGATGCGGCAGCCCGAGAAACCAGGAAGTAAGCCTGGCCGCTCTCCACCTCGAGACCGGGCAGACAGCGTTCGAGACCATAGAGGCGCTCCAGGTAGTCGCTGGCTGGTGCGCGCGCCAGTCCGATGCCGTGACCCGCGGCCGCCATGGCGAGCGCCACGACCGTCGTATCGGTGAAGCAGAACTCCGCCTCTGACATATCGAGGTCCGGCGTCGTTTCCAAAAGTCGGAGCCAGCTCGTTCTGTGCGTTGAGATCTCCAGAAGGCGATGCCGGATAAGATGGTCGGGCGCGGTGATCGCCGACGCGGTCGCCGGCGGCGCGACCGGGTAGATGCGCTCGCCGAACAACAGGTCGCTGTCGGCTTCATCCTGGGAGATGCCGCCATAGGCGATGGCGAGGTCGACACCTTCACGGTCGACACTGGCATCGTGGAAAGCGCCCATGACATGGACATGGATCGACGGGTGGGCCACCTGGAACGCGGGCAGACGCTCAGCGAGCCACGAGGCGGCGAAGACTAGTGTCGCCTCGATCGTCACGGTCGCGTAGCGGTCCCGGCTGAATAGTGACGCGGCCGTCGTCTCAACCGACAGGAGCGCCTGACGAACCACCGGCAGGAAGGCGCGGCCGGCACCGGTCAGCGACACGCTGCGCGGCCCGCGATCGAACAATTGGGTCCCCAGATGCGCTTCCAGCGCCTTTATCTGCTGGCTGACCGCCGCCGCGCTCATGTTGAGTGCCTCGCCGGCACGGGTGAAGTTCTCGGTGCGGGCCGCCGCGTCAAAAACACGCAGCCAGTTCAGCGAAGGGATCCGGCGCTGGGCCATGGCAAGAACTCGAAACGGCAGGAAGTGAGGAATCGCCGCTAGAAGACTAAGCTCAACTTAACATATAGGACAACATAGACTGATTGTCTCGCCGCGATACCTGACGTTCAATAACCGCCTGAAGCGGGAGATTGCGCTATGGCCCTAGCCGCCGCACCCACAAGGGACGTTACTGATATCGCCACGCGCTATGAGCGGGACGGCTACTACTTTCCGCTCGAGGTCATGAGCCCAAGCGAGGCGATGGCTCATCGCGCCGAGCTGGACAGCCTGCAGGAGCGCATCGAGAAGGAGAAGCTGGGCAACAAAGGCCAGCTCAACTTCGGCCACATCATCTTTCCGTTCGCCGACCAGATCGCCCGGCACCCGCGCATTCTGGACGCGGTCGAGACCATTCTGGGCCCCGACATCCTGGCCTGGGGATCGACCTTCTTCATCAAAGATGCACACAGCCCGTCCTATGTCAGCTGGCATCAGGATCTCCGTTACTGGGGTCTGGACAGCGAGGATCAGGTTTCCGTCTGGGTCGCGCTGGGACCGGTGACCGAAGCTCACGGCTGCATGCGCTTCGTGCCGGGCTCGCACAAGGGAAAGATGCTGGCCCATCGCGACACCTTCGCCGGCGACAACTTCCTGACCCGCGGCCAGGAAGCCGAAGTCGAGATCGACGAGAGCGACACTGTGATGGTCGAGCTGGAGCCGGGACAGGCGTCGCTGCACCACGGCAAGCTCCTGCACGCGTCCGGCCCCAACAACACGGACGAACGGCGCGTCGGACTGGTGATCAATTACATCGCCCCGCATGTCCGGCAGATCGTCGCCAACGAAGACTTCGCCTCGCTGGTGCGCGGCGAGGACCGCTTCGGCCACTTCCAGCACATCCCCGCGCCCACCAGCAACTTCTCCGACGAAGGCATGGCGTGGCACCGCCGCGTCCGGGGCGCGCAGAACGAAGCACTCTACGATGGCGCCGGCGTCGACGAGACGTAGTGGATGAGGGCGTCAGCGCCGGCCCAGCAGACCGCAAGCGCTCCAATGCAAAAGAGCCCCCGGCGCCTTGGCACCGGGGGCTCTTCTAGCCTCCTAGCAACTTGCCCCGCTAGGCCGATTCATCGTTCCACTTGAACTCCTGGATCTGCCAGATGTAGCCGTTCGGCGTGATCACCGGATCGAGCGTGTCGCGATACATGACGCCGTTCGGCGGGAACATCAGGAAGACGTAAGCGCCGGTGTCCTCCATGATCTCCTGCATACGGACATAGATGTCGTGGCGTTTGCCTTCGTCGGTCTCGCCAAGACCGGCCGCGAACAACTCGTCGAACTCAGGATCGGACCAGCGTTCCCAGTTCCACACGCCGACCTGGTCGGAGATGTACCACTGGGTCATCTGGCTGGGATCGGGCGAGTCCAGATAGGACATGATCCACAGCTCCAGATCCTTCCAGTCTTCGCCTTCGGACTCGAGCCCGAGGTTCCAGAATGGACCGGCATCCAGCGGCACAACTTCAACCTCCAGACCGACATCGGCCAAGTTCGCCTGGATGATCTGGGCGGCCGCCATACGGTCGGCCAAGTTGATCGTCTTCAGCGTAATCTTGGTGCCTTCCGCACCCGCCTCGGCGATCAGTTCACGCGCCTTGTCGGGATCGGGCGTTGAGAACTTGCCCTCGGTGCGGTGACCGATCAGACCCGGCGGCACGATACCATGGGCGCGCGTGCCGACACCGGCCCAGGCACCCTGGATGATGGTGTCGACGTCGATGGCATGCTGAATCGCCTGACGGACACGGATGTCCTGCAGGTTCGGATGGTCGGTGTTCATGCCCATCCAGTACCACTGGGTACCGGAGAACGCCTTGACCACGCCACCTTCCGGCGGTGCTTCCAGAAGCCGAGGGATGGCGTCGACGGCAATGTTGGTAATGTCGATCTCGTCAGCCTCGAACGCGATTTCCGCCGTCTTCTCGTCATCGATGATGATAAACTTGACGTCACCGATGCCCGGCGGCGTGCCACCCCAGTTCGGGTTCGGCTCCAACGTGTAATTCTGCTTTTGCACCCACTCTTTGACTCGGTAATAGCCGCAGTAGAAGTCGAACATGCCGTCGTACTTGCCGCCGGCCGCCTCGACCGCGACCTTCGACACGATGGTGCCTGTGCCGTCACAGATCCAGGTCAGCCAGATCGGCGCGAACGGCTGGTTGAGATGGATGGTGCCGGCATGCGTGCCCGTTACTTCGACATGGTCAAGCGCAACAGCCTTGTCCTTCCACTCGGACTCCTGCATGCGCTCCAGCGAGTACTTGACGTCTTCGGCGTTCAGCTCGCCAATCTCTTCGTGGGTCGTGCCGTTGTACCACATGATACCCGGCTTCAGTTCGAAGGTGATCGTCTGGGCGTCGACCTGCTCCAGCGACGTGACGAATTCGCTGGGTTCCCAGCCCCATTCGTCCGGGCTGTTGGTGTACTTGGCCAAGCGCGCCAGGCAGGCGTACTGCAGGACCATTTCGAAGCCGCCGATCATGTAGCCGGGATCGGTCGACAGAATGGCGCGGTTGCTACGGACCCTCAGCTGCTTCGACGACTGCGCCCAGGCGCTGTTGGGGTCGAGCAGACCGTCGACCAGGCCGGCGGCCGCGACAGATCCAGCCGACGCCTGCATCAGACGACGACGTGACAGGTTTAACTTGCTCATCAATGCCTCCCAGACATTTTCGTTTTGCAGTTGGAAAACTGGACTGTTGTCCGAAATCCTCACAGTCTTTGGGGCGGCACGTCAAGTTGCGAAACTGCCTCACAAATCACGTCGGCAAAAGGAGACCCCCGGCGCCGAAACGCCGGGGGCATCAGAGAACGTTCGCTTTTCGATTTGGCTTACGCGGATTCGTCCTTCCACTTGAAGTCCTGGATGTACCAAAGATAGCCGTTTGGCCTGATCGACGGTTCGAGATCGGCGCGATACATGACGCCGAGCGGCGGGAACATCAGCCAGACATAAGCGCCGGTATCCTCCATGATCTCCTGCATCCGGACATACATGTCATGGCGCTTGCCCTCGTCGGTCTCGCCTAGACCGGCCGCGAATAGCTCGTCGAACTCGGGATCGGACCAGCGTTCCCAGTTCCACACGCCAACCTGATCGGAGATGTACCACTGGGCCATTTGGCTGGGGTCCGGTGAATCGCCGTATTGCATGATCCACATTTCCAGATCCTTCCAGTCCTCGCCCTCCGTTTCGAGGCCGAGATTCCAGAACGGTCCGGCATCCATCGGCACGATTTCGACTTCAAGGCCGATATCGGCGAGGTTCGCCTGGATGATCTGCGCGGCGGCCATGCGGTCGGCCAGATTGATTGTCTTCAAGGTGATCTTGGTACCTTCAGCGCCGGCCTCGGCGATCAGCTCACGCGCCTTGTCGGGATCGGGTGTGGCAAACTTGCCGCTCTCGCGAAAGCCGATCAGACCCGGCGGCACGATGCCGTAGGCCCTGGTCGGCACACCGGCCCAGGCGCCCTGGATGATGGTATCGACGTCGACCGCGTGTTGGATGGCCTGTCGCACACGGATATCCTGCAGATTCGGGTGATCGACGTTCAGCCCCATCCAATACCATTGGGTGCCGTCATAGACCTTGACGATGGCGTCTTCCGGCGGGTCCTCCTGCAAGCGTGGGATGGCATCGATGGCGATATGGGTGATGTCGATCTCACCGGCCTCGAACGCGATCTCCGCCGTCTTCTCATCGTCAATGATGATGAACCTGACGTCATCAATGCCGGGCGGCGTTCCCGTCCAGTGCGGGTTGGGCTCCAACGAATAGCTCTGCTTTTGCACCCATTCGGAGACACGATAGGGTCCGCAGTAGAAGTTAAAGATGCCGTCATAGGTGCCGCCGGCCGCCTCGACGGCCTTCTTCGAGACGATCGTGCCGGTGCCGTCGCAGATCCAGGTGTACCAGATCGGCGCGAACGGCTGGTTCAGGTGAATGGTGCCGGAATGGGTGCCCGTCACCTCAACATGATCAAGCGCGACGGCCTTGTCCTTCCACTCGGACTCGCCCATGCGCTCCAGCGAGAACTTCACATCCTCGGCATCCAGTTCGCCGATCTCGTCGCCGGTCGTGCTGTCGTACCACATGATTCCGGACTTCAGCTCGAACGTGATGGTCTGGGCGTCGACCTGCTCCAGCGAGGTCACGAACTCGCTGGGTTTCCAACCCCATTCGTTGCCCTCGGTATAGCTTGCCAAGCGGGCGAGGCAGGCGAACTGCAACACCATCTCGAAGCCGCCGACCATGTAGCCGGGATCGGTCGAGACGATAGCGCGATTGGTGCGGATTCTAAGCGGCCTGTTCGACTGGGCCCAGGCGCTTGTTGGATCGAGCAACCCCTCGACAAAACCGGCTGCCGCGACCGATCCGGCGGTTGCCTGCATGAGATGACGGCGTGAAAGGTGTGTTCTCGTCATAGGTGCCTCCCCGACACGGTGTTCTAGTTGTCTGAAATCCTCACAGGCTGGCCCTGTCCCGTCAAGAAAGCGATGACGCGCAGTCAGGTACCATCCCTTGAGACCCGTTCATCCCAGCTGCGCGTCCACGTCCTGACGCCGCGATCAAAGGCCTCTGCCCGGCTGGTCAGTACAAAATCCGTTTCGGTTACGGACAGCGCGAAGACGGTCTCGACCCGGGTATCGTAGTCGTCGTCGCGTTTGATCGAGATCGCATAGCTGACCTCCGCGCGGGCGGATAGCGGGTCGTCCTCGCGGATCGTATAGCGTTCATGCCCGCCTCCGGAATAGGTCACGCCGATATCGCGCAACGTGTGCTCACCTCGATCCTTGACCATCTCGACGGTCGTCTCGCCCGATACGAAGTCGCGGGCCATGCGCCGTGCGCGGTGATAGGGCCGATGGGTCGTGACCGCCATGGGCGCGGCCGTCTCCGGCTTGGCAAACGGCTTCAACTTCTTGTCGCCCGGCTGCTTGGGACGCACCGGCAGATCGAGCGTGCTGGCACCGCTGAAGACGGTCAACGTGACCTGATCCGGCGACGGCAGTACGTGCGGCCAGCAGTTCGTCTGCACCGTCAGCCGAATGCGGTGGCCGCGCGGGAAGACATGGGCGATGTCATTGAGCTGCACGTTGACGCGGTAGCGCTTGCCGGGCTCCAGCGGTGTCGGTGTCTCATCACTGTCGCGGTGGGTCAGGTTCAAGAGGCCGTAGGTCACGCGCGTCGAAGCGCCGTCCGGCGCGACGTCATTGAGGCGCACATAGACGAATGCCTGAGGCCGGTCGGATGCAAGTTCCAACTCGACCATCGGCGCACCGAGGATTTCCGTCCGGCTGCCAAGCGGTGGCGTGTCGAACGACAACGACCGGCCGTCCTCCTCGCGCTGGTCGGACGGCATCTCGGCCTCGTACCCATAGGGACACCAGTCCGCATGAATCGCGCCGGCGATCAGTTCCGAACGATGGGCCATCGCCTGTTCGCGTTTCGCCTTGGTATCGAGCGCGCCGGGATTGAGGTGATAACGGCGCGGCGTGACGCTGGCGCTGGGCCATGCATCCTCGGCGATCCAGCGGCCGGGCCTCTCGTTATAGAACGTCCGGGGCGGCACGCTCTCCTGCATCCAGATGCGCAGCTTAGGCTCATCCATCATGCCGGTGTCCTGACCCTTCAGCCAATGGTCCCACCAGCGCACGAGGTCCTGCAGCCCACCGATCGACGGCTCCGGTTTCGCCTTCCACGGATAGGCATGGGACCACGGCCCGACCAGCGCCTTGGCCGGTGCCTTGAGGCCCGCCATCAGGCGGAAGATCGCGTTGGTGTAGCCGTCGGCCCAGCCGCCGACCGCATAGACCGCCGCTTTGATGGCGCCGTAGTCCTCGCAAACGGACCCGTGCTTCCAGAAGGCGTCGCGTCGCTGGTGGCGCATCCAGTTCAAAACCAGATTGGGTGCGGCCTCCAGGCGGTCGCGCCACATGTCGCGCCAGCGATCCCCGACGATCAGCGGATCGGGTGGACGCATCGCGAAGCTTGACATGGTGGCGCCCCAGTTGACGTTCTCGCTGATCAGGCAGCCGCCCTGGTAATGCACGTCGTCGGCGTAGCGGTCGTCGGTCGAACAGACCGAATAGATCGCCTTCAGCGCGGGCGGTTGCAGCGCGGCGACCTGCAGGCAGTTAAAGCCGCCCCAACTGATCCCCATCATGCCGACGGCGCCCGTGCACCAGGACTGTTCCGCCAGCCACTGGATGACATGATAGCCGTCGTCGAGTTCCTGGGCCGAGTACTCGTCGTCGAACAGGCCTTCGCTGTCGCCGTTGCCGCGCAGGTCGCAGCGCACGGCCGCATAGCCGTGTCCGGCCATGTAGGGATGGTGCAGCGCGTCACCCATCGCGGTGAAATCGCGCTTGCGATAGGGGATGAATTCCAGCACCGCCGGCACCGGATCGGTCTCGGCGTCTTCAGGCAGCCAGATCCGCGCGGCTAGCTTGGTGCCGTCGGGCATCGGGATCCAGACGTTTTCGATCTCGCGCACCCGGCGCGGAAACCGCGTGACAACCTTGGCCATGGCAGACCCTCCCCTTGCGATAACGCATCACGACATGGTTCCACGTCATACTGCAACCGGATAGTTGGCGCGTCAGGGACAGCGAAAACTGATTCTGTGCACGCGGGGCACATGACTTCATACTGCCCACGCGCAGCGCGGGGGGCGCCCAGCATGAGCGACGCAAAGCGGAAGCACCCCAAAGGGCTTTACGTCTTGTTCCTGACCGAAATGTGGGAGCGTTTCGGTTTCTACACGCTTGCCGGTCTTTTTGTCCTTTACATGACCCAGGACCTCAAGGTCTCGGACGCCCAGGCAGCGCTTCTGTTCGGTGCGTTCGCATCGATTCTCTACGTCACGCCATTGATCGGCGGCTATCTTGCCGACCGGCTGATGGGTTTCCGAAGCGCCATCATGTTGGGCGCTTTGATTATGGGCGCTGGATACCTCTCGCTCGCCATCGGCGAGGCAAGTCTCATTCCCGTTTCACTCGCTGTACTTATTGTCGGCAACGGGTTCTTCAAACCGAACACCAGCGCTCTACTGGGTCATCTCTACGACGATGACGACCCACGTCTGGAAAGCGGCTTCACGATCTTTTACTTGGGCATCAATGTCGGCTCGTTCACAGCCTTCCTGATTTCCGGCTGGATAGCCACACAGGTCGGCTACAACTGGGCTTTTGGTCTGGCCGGCATCGGCAAGCTGATCGCCTTCCTGACTTTCGTTATCGGTCAGCGATGGCTTAACGATGTCGGCCATGCGCCGCATCCGGAGGTCCTCAAGGAACGGCATTTCGGCATTCCCGTGTTTGGCCTGATCGCGATCGGATCTGTCGCGGTGGCCGCCATCGCCGCGTTTTTCATGATCCACGATGTCGTCGCCGGCGAGGTGCTTGCCGTTGTCGGTGTCCTTGCCTTCGCCTACTTCATCTACGCAGGCTGGCGCGAAGGCCGAAGTGTCAGGCGTCGGATCATCGCCCTTGCGATCCTTTCAGCCTTTTCGATCGTGTTTTGGGCCGTCTACATGGAGGTCGACTCATCGTTCATGCTGTTTGTCGAACGCAGCGTCGACCGAACTATGTTCGACCTGACTATTCCGCCGACGGCCTTTCAGGCTTTCAACCCACTCTTCATCCTGTCGATGGGAATGCCGCTGGCGGCATTGTGGATCTGGCTTGGCAAGCGCGGCAGCAATCCGTCGATCCCACTGAAATTCGTCATGGGTCTGATCTTTCTCGGCGCCGCCTTTTTTGTCCTGGTGCTCGGGATCGCAACGTCGACGGACCGGGTGCCATGGGAGTGGCTGATCCTTTTCTTCTTCCTGTTTACGGCCGGCGAGATGGTGTTGTCGCCGGTCGGTCTTGCCATGGTGTCGGATCTCGCGCCTCGAAACCTGACCGGCCTCGCCATGGGCATCTGGTATCTCGCGACGGCGGGCGGATTGTATATGAGTGGCGTCTTGGCGGACTTCGCGGCCGTACCGAAAGACACAAAGTCGGCCGCAACCAACGATATCTACGCGAGCGGATTCAGCACCTATGGCTGGATCGGTGTGGCCAGCGGTTTGTTGCTGCTGGTGATGGTGCCATGGTTGAAACGACTGATCGGCAAGAACGTGAAAGCGTTCTAGAGCGCCTTCGTCAATTCAACGATGTCGACCTGCAGCCCGCCGCGTGTTCTGTAAGGCCTGCGACGAACGTTGCGGTAACCGCGCGCTTCATAGAACGGCAGTCCACTCAGACTGGCTTCGATGCGAATGGTCGTGTGGCCGCCGGCCGCAATGGCGGCTTCAGCGCGCTCCAGAAGCAGACTGCCAAGGCCACAGCGCGCCCAATCAGGATGCACATAGAACCCGACAACCTCATCGTCCTTGAATGAGGTGAAGCCGGCCAGCGCTTGGTCAGTGACCGCTTCGGCAACCAGAAAATCCTCTTCCTTCATCGCTCTGCCGTAACCTCCCGGCGTCAGACCGGATGCCCAGTCCTCCAGTTCCTCAGCCGAATAGAAACCCTGACCCAAGGACAGGATTGAGGCGTGGTGCAGCGCGAGGAGCGCCGTGCCGTCATCGGGCACACCCGCGCGCAGGCGAACCACACGTCCATCGTTCAGTGTGATCGCCTCGCCCGACACCGGACTAGACTTGACGTTGGCCGACGATCCGGCCTGGTCCCGCGCCGGTGTGGCGGCCGGCCTGCCAGACCGAGACACCGTTGACGAACACGTGGTCAATGCCTGCCGCCGGCTGTTCGGGTTCCATGAACGTCGCGGTATCGGCGATCGTCGCAGGATTAAAGGCGACAAGGTCTGCGTAGGCACCAACGGCGACAGACCCGCGATCGGTCAGGCCGAACCGTTCCGCGGAGAGCCCGCTCATGCGATGGATCGCGTCTTCCATGGTCATCAGGTCGAGGTCACGGGCGTAATGCCCGAGCACGCGGGGGAACGTGCCCCACAGTCGCGGATGGGGATGGGGGTTCATTGGAATACCGTCCGAGCCGATGATGACGCCCTGATGGGTCATCAGCCGTTTGACGTTTTCCTCGTCACGCCCGAAATAGATCGCGCCGCCAGGTGCCAGACGCTTCGCCGCATCGATCACGTCGGTGTCCCACTCGTCCGCGATCTCGTGCAGATACTTGCCGTTCATTTCAGGATGCGGCTTTGACCAGGTCACCAGCGCCTTCGTTCGTTTCATCACGAACTCCGGCAGGATTGACGTGCTGCTGGCCTCATAAGGGTAAGCATCGACCACGACGTCCTGGTGTTCGCGCGCGGTCTCGTACCAGGAAAGCGCTTCGGAACAGATGCCGGGATTGTCGTCGGTGTGGCAGTGGAAATGGGAGACGATCACCGGGAGCTTGGCCTCGCGGCCGATCTGCATCGCCTCGTCCATGGAGCTCCGCGCATCCGCCGCATAGCTGCGCATATGGGTCGCGTAAACGCCGCCCTTCTCGCCGGCCACTTCGGCGAGGCGAATGATCTCCGGTGTCTCACTCATGCGGGCCGGCGGATACTCAAGCCCGGTGGACAGACCGACCGCGCCGGAGTCCATGGCCTCGCCGACCTTGGAGCGCATCACCTCTACCTCGTCGTCGGTCGCCGGGCGTTGTGTGTCGTCCATGTTCGCCACGCGCAGTGTGCCGTGGCCGACCAGAAGCGCGGCGTTGGTCGATGGTTGCTGGCGCGTTAGATCGTCGACAAACGCGGCGAAGGTCGGATAGCGAAACGCGCTGAAATCGCCGACCAGATCGAGCGGCTCCATCGGCCGCTCGGTCGCGACGAACGGCGCCAGGCTGATACCGCAATTGCCGGCCACCACGGTCGTCACGCCCTGGCTGATCTTGGGTGTCATGTCGCTGGCATCGCGCAGCATGCGGTCATCATGGGTGTGGACGTCGATGAAACCGGGCGCGACGATACGGTCCGTCGCATCGATCACGGTTTCGGCCGCCGCGTCGGCGAGGTCACCGATTGCCGCGATGCGGTCGTCGTCGATCGCCACGTCGGCTCGGTAGCGATTGCGGCCCGTGCCATCGATGACCCAGCCGCCTTTGATGACAACGCCGTGCTCCGCCATGAGATCTCTCCTTTCGCTGCGCCGACTTTATGGGCCACACACCGGACGGTCCAGCGCTGGCGCAGGTAGGGCGAGACAAGCTAGTCTTCGCCGGCATGGAGCTTAGAGCGTGATCAATCAGGGCATCGGTGCGGCGGTCCGGCGCAAGGAGGACCGGCGTTTCATCACCGGGCGCGGGCGCTATACCGGCGACCGCCCGGTAGCCGGTCAACTGCACGCGGCTTTTCTGCGCTCGCCTTACGCCCATGCCGGCGTCCAGATCAATGCGATCGACGACGCGCTTGCCGCACCGGGCGTGGTGGCCGTTCTGACCGGCGCTGATATGGCGGCCGACGGCTTGCGTGCGATCCCGATCAACTGGACGCTGCATGACGCCGACGGCTCGGCCATGTTCGTGCCGCCCCATGTGGCGCTGGCCGACGATGTCGTGCGTTTTGTCGGCGAACCCTACGCGGTCGTCATCGCCGAGACCATCGATCAGGCCAAGGACGCGGCTGAGCGGGTCGACGTCGAGTTCGACGAACGCCCGGCGATCGCGAACCTGGCGGCCGCCCGCGCGCCCGGCGCACATGCGGTCTGGCCGGATGCGCCCGACAACATCGGCCTGCGTTGGACGAACGGCGACAAAGCCGCCACCGACGACCTGTTCGCCCGGGCCGCTCACATCACGAAACTCGACCTGGTGAACACACGGCTTGCACCGACCCCGGTCGAGCCACGCATCGCCATCGGTTCCGTCGAGGCGGACGGCCGTCTGCTTTTGACTTGCGCGACGCAACTGCCCCATGAGCTCCGCCGTATGCTGGCCACTGATGTCTTCGGCATTCCGGAGACCGATCTGCGCGTCATCGCGCCCGATGTCGGCGGCGGCTTCGGCATGAAGTGCTACATCTATCCCGACGAGGTCACCGTCCTTTGGGCGGCCCGACGCCTGGGCAGAACCGTGCGCTGGACCAGCGATCGGAGCGAGGCCTTTCTGGCCGATCATCACGGCCGCGACCATCTGACCCACGCCGAACTGGCACTCGACGAGACCGGTCGGTTTCTGGCCATGCGTGTCGAGACGGCGGCGAATATGGGCGCTTACCTGTCGCAGCATGCGTCCGCCGTGCCGACGGTCTATTCGACCTATGTGCTGCCCGGTCCCTATCGCTTCGAGGCAGTCCACGCCGAGATCCACACGACCTTCACCCACACGGTACCGATTGACGCCTATCGAGGCGCCGGGCGGTCGGAAGCGGTCTATGTCACCGAACGCCTGGTCGATCAGGCAGCGCGCGAACTCGCCCGCGACCCCGCCGACCTGCGGCGCCAGAACATGGTGGCCCCCGCCGACCTGCCCTATGTGACGGCGGTCGGCTCAAATTTTGATAGCGGCGACCCGCCGGCGCTGCTCAACCACGCCCTCAAACTCGCCAATCACGACGAGCTCGAGGCGCGGCGCGCGGCGTCACGCGCCGCAAACCGCTATCGCGGCTTCGGTCTCAGTGCCTATGCGGCATCGTGCGGCAACTGCTCGTCGGCACGCGACGAACGCGCGGGCATCGATACCGGCAGTTGGGAGAGCGCGCGGCTGCGCCTGCACCCGACCGGATCGGCGACGCTGTTTCTGGGTACCCATAGCCACGGCCAAAGCCACGAAACGGTGTTTGCGCAGATCGTCGCCGAACGGCTGGGCCTGGATCTCAATCAGGTCGAGGTTGTGTTCGGTGATACCGATCGCGTTCAGCAAGGGCTCGGTTCCTTCTTTTCCCGCTCCGCCGTCATCGCCGGGCCGGCGGTGCTGAACGCGACGGACCGGGTTCTGGACAAGGCCAAGCAGATCGCCGCGCACATGCTGGAAGCCTCGGCCGCCGACATCGAGCTATGCGACGGCGCGTTCCGCATTGCCGGCACCGACCGCGAGGTCGCGTTTAATGACGTCGCCACACAGGCCTATGTGCCCACTGACTTTCCCCACGACACGCTGGAGCCGGGCCTCGAAGAAGCGTGTTTCTACGACCCCAAGGATTTCACCTGGCCTATGGGCGTCCATGTCGCCGAAGTCGAGATCGATGCGGCGACCGGCCTGGTGCGGCTCGAGCGTTACATCGCCGTCGACGATGTCGGTCAGGCGATCAACCCAATGGTGGTCGAAGGCCAGGTGCAGGGCGGCGCTGTCCAGGGCATCGGTCAAGCCTTGTGGGAAGAGGTCATCTACGATCCCGATACCGGCCAGTTGCTGACCGGATCGCCCATGGACTACGGCCTGCCCCGCGCCGACCGTTTGCCGGACCTTACCAGCGACCTACAGCCGACCATGACCGCGACCAACGCGCTCGGCGCCAAAGGCGCCGGCGAGGTCGGCACGATCGCCGCGCCGGCTGCCGTCATGAACGCTGTGATCGATGCGTTGGCCCCGCTCGGCATCTATGCGATCGACATGCCGGCGACACCGGACAAGGTGTGGCGGGCAATCAAGCAAGCGACGGGCTAACCAGGACGGTGTGAGCTGCACCTAGAGACTGTGGTACTGACCGTCGACCCAGCGGGTCTTGGGTGTTGAGAGCCTGACGCGGTGCATCAACCGTGGACCGTCGATCTCTGAGGGATCGGACGCACTGTGCAACACCAGCGTATTGATCCAGGCGACAAAGTCGCCTTCCTGCCATTGATGCTCGTAGCGGATCTCCGGTCCGGCGCTCGGCCTCAATGCCCGTGCGAGAAGATCGATGGTCTCGTCGACGCCGTGACGCATGGCGCCGGATTCGATGTCCACCAGGTGTACCGATCGGCCGGGCGTGATGTAGAGCGACGCCTCACCCGTATCCGGGTGAACGCGAATGCAGCGATGCCGTCCACCATCGTCTGCATGCTCGGGCAGAAGATCGAAATCGCGCAGGCCGGCTGCCATATCATCGGAGTCGGCCGCAAAACCGACCCGGCGCGTCCCTTCCTCCACCATACAGGATGCGCTTGGCACGACGCGCCGCGCCTCGTCCGGTTTGTCGTCGTTGGGGCAGCGGGCATAGGCCACAGAGCATCGAGAGAGTTCGGCTACGAGATCCGGGTCCATACGTTCGACCGCGCGCACGCCGGAGGTGAAGTAGGTCGCGCCGCCGCCTTGGGTTTGCCAGCCCACCGGATTGTACATCGTGGTCATCTCCGGCAAGCCATCGAACATGTCGTGCAGACCGTCGGCATGCCAGGCGGCATTGGTGAATCCCAGAACGGGCTTTAGCTGCGTGTTGCGGATGCCGTGATAGTCGTCGAGTTTGACGTTGCCCAGCACCGAGACCTCCGGCCATTCGGGAAGCTGCGCGCCGCCGCTGACACGATGCTCAGTCGTCGGCGCGCCGAAGCCGAAGAGATAGGCGCCATTGGGATCGTGCCAGCCGAAAGCCTGGTTGAAGGCGACTTCGTCGCGCGGCGTCATCCCGCCTTGATCGCGAAACACCAAGACACCGTGCTTCAGCAGACCATCTCTGATGGTCTCGATGTCCTGTGCGCTTAGCCCCTGTGAGAGATCGACGCCATGGCATTGCGCGAAAGGCTGCGTCTCAGCGCACGCGGGTATGGCTGAAAAGGATATCGGCATGACGCAGCTCCTGACGCCGTCACCACGGACCATACCTTGCGCCTGCGGTGACCCCACGTTCAACCCATTCCAGCGCCCAATCGAGCTGGACCGCCACTGCTCCTCAAACCTGGTGCAGCTTGCCGCCGTCAAAAAACTGTCCGGCGGCGTAGAGTAAGGGCGGCCGCTCAAAGTGCCCCACGGCCACAAGGCGCGCGATGAACATGGTGTGCGTCGAAGCCTGGATGCGTTCGGTGAGCTCTGCTTCCAGCCAGGCCGCCACCCCTTCAAGCAACGGAGAGCCGAATGGTCCCGACGTCCATGGCACGGCCGCGAACTTATCCGGAGCCTTGCTCGCGAAGCGTTTGGCGACGTCCACCTGATCGGCTGCCAGGACGTTAACGGCGAGATGGTCGCGCGCGAAGAGGGAGTCGTAGCTTGACGAGGTCTTCTGAACGCAAACGATGATCATCGGCGGATCGAGCGACAAACTGGAGAACGCATTGACCACCAGTCCACGAGGCTCCGACCCGTCCGACGTCGTGACAACGGTGACGCCGGTGACGAACTTGTGGTGAAAGCTCTTGACCTGATCGATTGTTAGTTCAGAGGTCGTCATGCCGCGTCCTAAGCGTCGCGCGTGCTACGCAACGAGTGGATACCAAGGGTCGAGAGTATGTCTCTGGAGTCCCACGTCTCGATCTCTTCGACGATCAGCCCGTCTCGCTTGCGAAAGAACGACGATCCGGAAGTCTCAATGGGTTTTCCCGTAGGGGGAACATCTCTGAACCTGCCCAGATGCGTGCCGACGCTGCTCCAGAGAACGGCAAGCTCGTCGTCTGTTTCCACGATACGCTCGATGGTCGTCGTCATATCGGGGAACGACTCGCGTACCGTCGAGATCGCTGATTTCATGCCGGTGCGATCAAGGGTTCGCTTGTCAAACAGGCTCGTCCGCACGTATTCCGGCGCGAAGACCTCATCGAGCGCGTCCACATCCCCGTTGTTCCACGCCCTGTCCCAGGCCAGCCCTAGCCGTTCGCTCATGCTCCGCTCTTGCATCAAGGTCTCCTTCCCACCGGTATCTGGCAGGCGCGCTATCGACGACATCTTGAGCGACCCCCGGATCGAAGACCGATCAGGGTGCCGCCATGTCGACGGTCAGGATGGTGACGCCGCCGGTCGCAAAGTTGGCGAGATCGTCCACCGCCGCCTGGCCCTCTGGCGAAGCGAGCGACGCGTCCAGGTCCTCCTGGTTGGCGTAGGACAGAATCGCGATGAGATGATAGTCGACGGAGGGTTCGCTTGACACGACGGGTCCGCTGCTGGCCTCGAACGAGACGAGGTGCGGCATCTTGGCGACCAGCGGCATGTGCGTGTCACTGTAGTGCCGGTCGAACGCGGCAGCGTCGTCGGGTTGGCCGTAACAGACAAGAACGCGTTTCATGACAACAGCTCCATATGATCGGGCGAAGGGTATCTCTGGCGGCAACGATAAGCCGCTGGCTGGCGCCTCTGGTCAACGACAGCAACAAGAGCCAGTGGGTTCCGTACGAGGGGTGCGACCCACACCAGCTTATCAAGCATGTCCGTTAACCCGCGGGATGACCTCCGCGCCCATCAGCTCGAACGATTTCTTGATGTCTTCATGAGGCACGCCGTCGACCCTGAGCAGGACCTCGTCGATACCGCGCGATTCCAGATCCTTAAGCCGCGCGACAAAGTCCTCGGGTGTACCGATCATGACCGACGGGGTTTCGGTCAACAGAAAGTCGATGTTGCCGAGGTTTTCGACGGCAGCCTGCATGTACTCGTTGAGGTATTCGTAGGATCCCGCTTTGCCAAGCGGCGCGTAGATGCTGACGATGAATTCGTAGTAACCCAGCGCCACGTCGCGCGCGATCCTGACGGCTTCCTCGCGGGTCTCAGCGCAAAACGCTGTCGCGACATAAAGCCCCATGTGTTCGGTGCGCCGGGGGCCCATGCTGGTGCCCTTGGCGAGGCCTTGGCGGTAGCCTTCGATACACTGCTGCAGATAATCGAAACCGAAGTAACTCTCGAAACACAGCGCGCCGATGCCGCGCTCGCCGGCGTTGACGTGGCTGTCGACGCTTGATGCGGCCACCGAGAGCGGCGGATGCGGTTTCTGAATGCAGTGCGGCACGATCTCGCGCGGCGGAATTTTCCAGACCGGTCCGTCATGCTCCAGGACGTCGTCGGAGAGCGCCTTGACGATGACCTCAATCGAATCGGCCCATTGGGTCCGCGTCTCCTTGGGATCGACGCCGAAAGCTTCCAGCGTCGTCAGGTTGTTCGAACGCGCGGTCGCCAGTTCGGCGCGGCCCTTCGAAACGATGTCCAGAGTCGCCAGCCGCTCGGCGACCAGGATCGGATGGTTCCACTGCAGAAGCACTGCGCACATGATCCTGAGTTTGATCTGCTCGGTATGGCGCGCGACGGCGGCGTAGAGCACCTCGGGCGCCGAAACGGCGAACCGCGGCGGGCTGAAATGCTGCTCCGACGTGCCCCAACAGGAAAAGCCGTTGCGGTCGGCGATGGCGACCTCCTCGATCATTTCCTCATAACGCTGGGCGCAATCAACGCCGGGCATCAACTCGCCTTCCTGCAACAATCCGACTTTCATCGCCTATTCCCTCACGCCAACCGAATTTCGTGCCGTGCAGCACTTGGATGATCGTATTTCGCATAATTTACTGGAGTCAATGACCGATTTCGCAGAAACTGTAACCAAGGCGGTCGTGAACGACAATGTGCCGTTGCGACGACAATGATGCGGGGGAAGCATGGCGCTGTACCGAGGCATGACGGGCGACGAGCTGGAAGCCCAATACAATCTGCGGGCCCGCCGGCCCGATTTCGACGACGTCGTCGCCGGTTGGCTGGAGCGCTGTGCCGCCTTTCGCGAGGCTTCCGGCGCCCAATGCGATATCGCCTATGGCCCGGGCGAGCGCGAGACGTTCGACCTGTTTCCGGCCCGCGAACCAACCGGCGCCCTGCTGATCTACATCCATGGCGGCTATTGGCAGCGCGGCGACAAGGGGATGTACAGCTTCGTCGCCGAGCCGTTTCTCGAGAACGGGGTCACGGTCGCTGTGCTGAACTACAATCTCTGCCCGTCAGTCCGACTCGGCGAGATAGCGCCGCAGATCCGCCGCGCGGTGATCTCGCTTCACGCCTCAGCCGGCGACCATGGCTATGACGGCAACCAGCTCTACGTCATGGGCCACTCGGCCGGCGGTCATCTGACGGCCATGATGATGGCGACCGATTGGCCGGCGCACGATAGCGGACTGCCCGCTGATCTGGTGAAAGCGGGCGTGCCCATCTCGGCCCTGTTCGAACTGGAGCCCCTGGTCCACACCTCGATCAACGAAGGCCCACGGATGGATGTCGAGGAAGCGATCAGGGAAAGCCCGATGTTCATGGCGCCGGCCACCGACGCGCCGCAGCTTGTCGTGGTCGGCGGCGCCGAGACGCCGGAGTTTCATCGCCAATCCGACGACTACTGCGAGAAGTATCGGACCGACGGCCGCCGCATCGATCGTTACAGCGTGCCCGATGCCGATCACTTCGACGAACTGAACCGATTGGCGGAGGCCGACAGCGAGTTCTTCCGCCGCTCGATCGCGCTGATTCGCGATGGCTGACCTTGCTCTCAATCTGCCCAGCGGCGGCGCCGGCCAGTTCCTGGCTCACGTGTCCGATCTCTCCGACACAGACCGCGCGATCGTCTTGCTTTTGCAGGAGGACGGCCGGCGCGCCTACGCCAACATCGCGCGCGAGATCGGCATAACCGAACGCACGGTTCGTCATCGTGTGCGTGACCTGTTGGACCGTGGCGTCATCCAGATCACCGCTGTTACCAACCCGGTGGCGCTTGGCTATAACGCCGCGGCTCTGATCGGCCTGACCACCGACCCTGCGGTGCCGGCATCCGACATCGCACTATCGCTGGTCGACATCGAGGCGGTCGATTATGTGGTCGTCGCGGCGGGACGCTATACGCTGTTCGCCGAGGTGATATGCCGCGACATGGCAGCACTCCAGGACATTATTGAAAAGCAGATAGGACCGATCGACGGCATCCGCGCGATCGAGAGTTTTCCCTATCTCTCTCTGCACTATCAGCTGGCGCGGTTCGACGCGGCACGGCGCAAGAGCCCGCAGGAGGCTGGCGTCAGGCCGCGCCAACTAAACGAAACCGACCGGCAGATCGTGCGCGCCTTAAGCGATGACGGACGCGCGCCACTTCAGTCGATCGCCGACACGCTCGGCATTTCGGAGACACAGGTGCGCAACCGGGTTAACGAGATGACGGCGGCCGGCGTCATGAATGTCATCGCGATCGTCAACCCGATCAGCTTTGCCTATACGACCATGGCCTGGGTTGCCGTTCGTGTTGCGTCCAGCCACAAGGTGATCGATGTCGCGGGCGCGCTCTCCGACCTCCCGCACATCACCTATGTCACGATCTGCACCGGTCGCGCCGACATCTTCGCAGAGGTCGCCTGCGTCTCACCGGATGAACTGCGCCGCGTGCTCGATGACGACATCAGGCAGTTGCCCGGTGTCGGCGAGATCGAGGTCTCGATCTATCAGGCGCTCCACTACAAACGCCTGACGCCGTTCAGAGGTTGAGACGCTAATCCCGGTAAGACGGGTCTTCTTTATCCAGCAGGCGGACCAGCGCCGGCCATTCGTGCACGCCAGGTTCGAAGTGGCTGTACTGATCGGCCGCCTGTTTCCAGACCTTGGGATCGGGCATGTGCAGCTTGCGGCCGGTCGCGAGCGCCTGGAGTTGCACCTTGCAGGCGCGGTTCAGGTAATGCATCAGAATGAACGCCTCGCCCGCCGTTGCGCCGCAGGTGATGAGACCATGGTTGCGCATGATCATGACCTTCTTGTCGCCCAGGCTTCTGGCAAGGCGCTCTCGCTCGTCCATGTCGACCGACAGGCCTTCCCATTCGTGATAGGCGACATTCTTCCATAGCATCGCCGCGTCCTGGGTCAGCGGCAGCAGGCCCTCGTGCAGCGCGGTGACCGCGAGCGCTTCTTCTGCGTGCGTGTGGAAGATGACGTGGATGTCGGGGCGCGCCTGATGGATGGCGCTGTGAATGACAAAACCGGTCACGTTCACATCATCCGGCCCGTCCAGAACGTTGCCTTCGCGATCGACCTTGATCAGGTTCGACGCGGTGATTTCGTCATAGCGCAACCCCATGCGGTTCAGCAGGAAGTGATCGTCCGTGCCCGGGATCTTGGCCGTGATGTGGTTCCAGATGATGTCGGAGAACCCGAAGCGATCGGCCAGACGGTAACAGGCGGCAAGATCGAGCCTTGCCTGCCACTCGGCTTCCGACCAGCGGGTTGACGTACCGCCAACGGCCTTGATCGCCATGACATCCTCCATGAATAATTCTGCACTATTACATGGTATAGCCAGTTGCTTCGTCAATCGGGAGAACACCTATGAGCCGCGCCAGCAGCGCCATCGACCAGCAACGCCTGTGGGACCGACACATGGCGATCGCAAAGTTTGGCGCCACCGGGCGCGGCGGCGTCAATCGCCAGGCGCTGACCGAAGAGGATGGCCAGGCGCGCGCCGCATTGGCCGGCTGGGCGACGGCTCGTGGTTTTGATCTTTATGTCGATGACGCCGCGAACCTCTTTGTGCGTCGCAACGGCACCGACGCCGACGCACCAGCCGTTCTTTCCGGCAGTCATTTGGACACCCAACCTGCCGGCGGCAACTTCGACGGTATCTTTGGCGTGCTCTCGGCCTTCGAAGTTCTGGAGGCGCTGGACGATGCGGGGATCAGCCACAAACACCCGATCGAGGCTGTCGTCTGGACCAACGAGGAGGGCTGCCGTTATGCGCCCGGCTGTACTGGATCCATGGTGTTCTCGGGCAAGCACAGTATCGATGAGTTCCTCGACAACACCGCGCCGGACGGCTCGGTGCTGCGCGACGATCTCGCCCGCACCATCGCCATGACGCCCGATGCCGCTCACCGCGCGCCCGGCATTCCCGTCGCCGGCTATATCGAGACCCATATCGAGCAGGGTCCGCGCCTGGAGGCCGAAGGCCTGACCGTCGGCGCCGTTACCGGCATCCAGGGCGGCAGCTCGTTCGAGGTCGTCGTAACCGGCGAGGATGGCCATGCCGGCACCGTGCCGCTGAAACAGCGCCGCGACGCCTTCCGTTCGGCCGTGGCCATGATCGACGCGCTCTACAAGGAAACGGCGGACCCTCAGGACACCGTGCGGTTTACCGTCGGCCGCTTCCAGGCCTATCCGGGCTCACCCAACACGATTCCGGGCGAGGTGCGCTTCACCATCGACTTCCGCCATCCAGACGCCGCCTATTTCGCCGCGACCGTCGCGCGAATCCCCGAGATCTGCCAAGCCAACGCAGGCCCGTGCGATGTCACGGTCAGCAAACGGCATGTCGGCGAGCCGGCCGATTTCGACGAGACGGTCATCGCCAGCATCGAACGCATCGCGGGCGAGCTCGACATCCCCGCCATGCGCATGTCGTCCGGCGCCGATCATGACGCCAAGCTGATGGTGCCGCTGTGTCCGACCGGCATGATCTTCGTGCCGTGTCTGCGCGGCATCAGCCATAACGAAGCCGAAAGGGCGGACGCCGCGGATCTCGCCGCAGGCGCGCGTGTTTTGGCTGACGCGCTTGTGGAGATGGCGAACGGTTAAGTCTAGCTGGTATCACCAGCCCACTCCCCCGCCCGACCACCCATGGCAGCATCCTCGGGGTGGTCTCGGCGAAAATGCCTCTCGGCGTTTTGTCCCGGACGGCGGGGGAATGGGCCGGTGCCGCAGCGAACAATCGTCACCGCATGGCCGATCCGCCGTTGACGCCCCAGGCCTGGCCGGTGGTGAAACTGCCTGCCTTGCCAGCAAGCGCCAGGGCAGCAGCGGCGATCTCGTCGGGCTGGCCCAGGCGGCGTAGCGGTATGTCGGTCTCGCGCGCCATCAGTTCCGGCGTCATCTCGTCCATCAGCAAGGGCGTTTCGACCGGTCCGGGACAGATGGCATTGACCAGGATATCGGGCGCGAACTCCTCGGCCCAGACGCGCACCAGCCCCAGGGCACCGGCCTTCGACGCGCAATAGGCCGACCGTTCCGGCCAGCTGAAAAAGGCGTGGTCGGACGCTATGACGATGATACGTCCGGTACCGCGCGCCGACATGGCGCGGATCGCTTCGCGCCCGGTCAAGAAGACGCCGGTCAGGTTCACAGCAATGACTCGGTTCCAGTCGTCGGCCGACGTCTGCAAGAGCGGAACGTCCGACGGGATGCCGGCGCTGGCGACGGCAATGTCGAACCCGCCCAAGGTCTCGACCGCGCCCGCCACGCCGTCGACGACCGATTGTTCGTCGCTGACGTCCATTGTCACCGCCAGGGCCTTGCCACCGACATCGGCGATCCGGCGTTCGGTCTCAGCCGTGTCGCCTATATCCGCCAGCGCCACTGCCGCGCCCTCGCCCGCGAACGCCACGGCGATTGCCTGACCGATACCCGACGCAGCGCCCGTCACAAGGGCGGCTTTGCCCTCCAGAAAACCCGTCATCTCGCACAAACCCTCCATTCATTCACTCTGGACGCCGACTTGGCGTTGGGCGCATCCTACGCAGGAACCGCGTGCTGAAAAGAGGTCCGCCATGACACCCGACGCCATTATGGCCTGCGCGCCCCGCGTGCTGACCCAAAACCAGCGCGAAACCTACTTCGAGAACGGCTACCTGCTGGTTGAAAACGTGATCCCCGCCGACGTGATCGATGGGATCAACGCGGTGACGGCTCGCATGGTCGAGAGAAGCCGCACCTTGACGGCCTCAGACGACCACATCGATATCGGACCCGGCCACAACGCCGATCACCCGGTGGTGCGCCGGTTGACCGCGCCCGACGCTATGGACGGGATCTATTGGGATTTCGCCAACGGCATCATCGCCGATATCGCCGCCGACCTGCTGGGCCCGGACGTGACCTTCAACCACTCCAAACTGAACTTCAAATGGTCCGACGGGCGCGATGCCGTGAAGTGGCACCAGGACATCCCGTTTTATCCGCACACCAACTACAACGTGCTCGCGATCGGCACCTATCTGGCCGATGTCGCCATGGAGGACGGGCCGCTGGGCGTCATCCCCGGCAGCCACAAGGGCCCGATCTTCGAACACTTCGACGAGCGCGGCATCTGGACCGGCGCGCTGCGTGACGGCGATATCGCGACGCTGGCGACGGATAGCGCCGCTTATCTGCCCGGACCCAAGGGATCGATCACCATCCACCACAGCCGCGCGGTGCACGGTTCCAAACCGACGACCCAGGCGAACGGCCGGCCGCTTTTGATCAACGCCTATGCGGCCGCGGACGCGTTTCCCTATACCTCGCCCAAATCGTCTTACTCTCAACACTACCGCGACTTCGTACGCGGCGAGCCGGCGACCTGGGCGCACCACGATCCCGAGCCGTGCCCGATCCCGCCGGACTGGTCGGGCGGCTATACGTCGATCTATGCCTATCAATCGGGCGAGGACGCCAAACCGACGCCGCGCGATCCGGGCGTTCGCCTGAGCGCTTAAGGCGATCTCGGTCTAGTTGGCATCACCGGCCCACGCGAGCGGAACGTTACCTAGATGTTACTCCGCCGCGGAGGGCACGGTCCGGCTGCGCCAGACCGTCGTTTCGTTGCCCCAGTCGGGGTCGCGCGGAATGAGGAGCGAGAGCGCCAGGGATCCGGCGGCCAGACCGGCGCCGATCAGGAACACCACAGACGGGTTGTAGAGCCAGACAAAGCCGAGCGCCGCCGGCAGGCCGACCGCGGCAATGTGGTTGATGGTGAAGGAGACACCGGCGGTCGACGCGATCTCGGCAGGATCGGCGATCTTGCGGAAGTAGCTCTTGATCGCGATGGCGAGCGCAAAGAACAGGTGATCGATGATGTAGAGGCCGGCCGCCATCCAGCCGACCTCGACAAAGGCGTAAGCCGTGAAGACGCCGATCAGGCCGACATACTCCAGCACCAGCGCCGGGCGCTCGCCCCAGCGTTTGATCAGATTGCCGACCTTCGGCGCGATCCAGATCGAGATGAGGCAGTTCACCAGGAACAGCAGCGTGATCATCTCGGCGTCGTAATGGAACTTCTCGACCATCATGAAGGCAGCGAACACCATGAAGATCTGGCGGCGCGCGCCCGACATGAACTCCAGCGCGTAGTAGAGCCAGTAGCGCTTGCGCAGGACGATCGACATGTTCTGGTAGGACGAGGTCTTGAAGTGCGGGAAGGCGAACCAAGCAAACACGGCGACGCCCATCACGGCGACGCCGGCGATGAAGTAGACCCAGACAAACGCCATGTCGAACACGCTGAGCGCAACGTAGACCAGCCCGAAGGTGACCAGCGAAGCGAACGATGCCGCCGCCGCCATGCGGCCCAGCACGACCGGCAGTTCCTTGGACTCCGTCCACTGCATGGCAAGCGCCTGCTCCATGGTCGCGAGATAGTGGAACCCCGTCGACATGATGACTGTCGTGAAATAGAGCCCCCATACAGTCGGGAAGAAGCCTGTCAGGGCGACGCCCAGGCCCATCACCGCCAGCGACAGGACCGCAAAGGTCTGCTGCTTCCAGATCAGCAGCATGAAGACGACGGTGAAGGCGAGGAAGCCAGGCACCTCGCGCAGCGACTGCAGAATGCCGATCTCGCGCCCGGTGAAGTCGGCCTGCTCGATCGAAAAGTTGTTGAGCAGCACCGCCCACGCCTCGAAGGCCAGCGGTAGGGAGGCGGCGAACAGCAGCAGCAAGATCTGTGGGCTGCGCCAGCCCTGGTCCAAGACGCCGTGCCAGTCGCGCAGAAGGGGTTTGAGAAATCGCATGGGGGTCTATGTAGACGTTTCGGCTTTGCCCGTCCTGCTATAGACTGACATTCGATGACGCAAAACGGTCACCTTAATCGGCCCATACGGGCGGGCAGCCGCTTCCTGACCGATCCCGATCCAGGCGCAATACTTGATCCCGGCCGCCCGGTGCTGGGTTACGCCCGAGACAGCGGCCCCGATGAGACCGGCTGGCATAGCCATTGTCGCGCCCAGTTGTTGTTCGCCATCGAGGGCGTCATGACCGTCAGCACCCGCGACGGCACTTGGGTGGTGCCGCCGCAGCAGGCGGTCTGGGTGCCGGCCGGAACCGAACACGACGTCCTGTTCATGCAGGATATCGCAATGCGCTCGCTCTACCTCGACCCGACGGTCGTCGGTGGGCTGCCGGAGACATGCTGCGTCGTCAGTGTGTCGCCGCTGCTGCGCGAACTGATCATGCGCGCGATTGAGATCGGCCTGGACTATCCTCCGGACGGCTCCCAGGCGCGCCTGATGGCGGTGATCCCCGACGAGCTCTCGCGGCTTGATCCCGAACCGCTGCATCTGCCGCTGCCGGCCGATCCCCGGCTGCGCACCGTGACCGATGCGCTGATCGCCGATCCCAGCGACGGGCGCGACCTGAAGGCCTGGGCAAGAACCGCCGGCGCCAGCGAGCGAACGCTCGCTCGACTCTTCGTCAAGGAGACCGGCATGACCTTCGGCACTTGGCGACAGCGCCGCCGCCTGCTCGCCGCGATCGGCCGGCTGGCGGAAGGCAGGCCGGTAACGTCGGTTGCCTATGACCTCGGCTATGACAGTCCGAGCGCCTTCATTACCATGTTCCGCCGGACGCTCGGGGCGACACCCGGCCGCTATCTGCAGCATGCGGCAAACCCGGTCGACGAACCTTCGCTCTGAAGTAAAGGGAAATGGCGCTTGCTGGGAATCAACGAAAGGAACCGCAAGTGGTGGCTGCTGGCCGCCATGAGCGGTGTCATGGGCCTGGTGGTCCTGGACGAGACTGTGGTCGGCGTGGCGCTCGCCACGATCCAGCCGGAGCTCGGCATGACCAAGACCGGGGCACACTGGGTCGTCAACGCCTACTTTCTGACCTTCACCTGCTTTGTCGCCGTCGGCGGGCGGCTGGGCGATGTGATCGGACTGCGCGATCTTTTCCTTGCCGGCGTCACTATCTTCGGTCTGGCCTCACTGGCCGCCGGTTTCGCCCAGGACGGCGCCTGGCTGATCAGCGCGCGCGCCGTCCAGGGTGTTGGCGGCGCCATTATCTTCCCGACAGCGCTTGCCGCCATCACCCATACCTTCGACTTGGAGCAACGCGGTCTGGCGCTCGGCATTCAAACGACCGTCGGCGCGATCTTCATGTCGATGGGGCCGCTGGTCGGCGGTTACTTCTCCGAGGTGATCTCGTGGCGTTGGATCTTCTGGATCAACCTGCCATTCGTTGTCGTCATCGGCGTGTTGGCCATGATCGGCTGGTCGACCGCGAAACAACCCGGCCGCGCCGAGGACAAGAAACCGCATGAGGGTGTTGATTTTCCGGGTCTGATCACCCTGGTCGCCGGTCTCTCCGCGCTGGTCGTCGCGCTGATGGAGGGTGACGCATGGGGATGGGTCTCCGTCACGACCTTGTCGTTCTTTGGCGCCGGCGTTGTCCTGCTCATCGTCTTTGTCACGGTCGAGCTACGGCGCGCCAACCCGCTGTTTGAACTCGGTCTCCTGCGCATCGCGACCTTCTCAGGCGGCAACCTCGTCTTCTTCATCTTTCAGTGGAGCCAGCTGGCGGTCTTCGTGTTTGTCGCGCTCTACTTCCAAGACGTCCTGGGTGACTCGCCGATCGATGCCGGACTTATCGTGCTCGTCGCCGTCGCGCCAACGATCGCGACGTCGCTCTTGGCAGGCAAGGCGGCCGATCGATTTGGCTCACGGTTGCCACTCTCGCTCGGCATGTTGGTGCAAGGCGTCGCGCTGATCGTCGTCGGCATCGGCATGGAGGCCGAGAGCCATGCCATCATCATCACGGCGCTCGCGGTGTGGGGTGTCGCCATGCCGGTCGTGGCGGTGCCGACCCGCCGGGCGGTGATGAGTTCCGTTCCGGCAACCCAACGCGGCCAGGCAGGCGGCGTCAACCTGACCATCCAGATGCTGGGCGGCACCATCGGTGTCGCCTTGTGCAGCACGATCCTGGCGGTGACCGGCGACTACGCAAGCATGTTCTTCATGACCGGCGCCGTCATGCTGCTTGTCCTGCTTGTCGCGCGGCTCACTATCGAACGGCACCCGCAAGCCTGATACGCGAACGGTTCGGCTTCGGAACGCGCGATATGGATCCAAATGGATGGGGACCACCGTCGCGCGCGGTGCTGAGAGCCACTTTGGAAATGCGAGGGTCGCCCCGGGGCCGGGTCAGGCTCTATGCTGGGCGCCATGAACCCAACCGAACAGACGATTCTCGACGATCTTAACCTGGACGAACCGTGGACGCTGATCGAGCGGTTTTCCGCCTTTCCGCGTGAGCGGCCAGATGACGTTAACGCGGCGATGGACATGGTCGCCGAACGCCTTCGCGACTTCGGCGTGCCGCACAAACTCTATGAGCCCGAGCTTTATCTGAGCCTGCCCGGCGCGGCTTCGGTCAAGTTGGGCAACCGGCGCTTGCGCGCCAAACCCTCGTCGTTCTCTCTATCATTGCCCGAAGGTCTTAAGGCGCCGTTGCTGCACGTGCCGGCCCAGGCGGCGAGCGGTCAGCGCTCGGTCTCGGAGATGGGCGTCGACGCCGCCGGCCTGACGGCGGACACGGTCGCCGGCAGGATCGTGCTGACCGAAGGTTTCGCGCTTCCCGGCATCATCACGCCACTCGCCGAGCTTGGCGCCGCCGCCGTCGTCGCCATCAATCCCGGCGTCGACATCCATTGGGGTACCTGCACGACGATCTGGGGCGCGCCGGGACTGGACGATCTGCCACGGAAACCCAGGATCCCCGTGGTCGCCGTCAATCGCCCGGACGGCGATCTCCTGGTCGAGGCTGCCGCCCAAGGCAAGGCCGCCAAGGTTACCTGCGAGCTTGAGGAAAACTGGTTCCGGCAGAAGGTTCTTGTTGCCGACATTGCCGGCGCAATCGAGCCTGAGAGTTTTGCGCTGCTGCACGGCCATCTCGACAGTTGGGATGTCGGTGTCGGCGACAACGCGACCGGCGATGCCTGCATGCTGGAACTGGCGCGTGTGCTGTGGCGGCACCGCGACGCTCTCCGCCGCTCTGTCAAGATCGCCTGGTGGCCCGGCCACTCGACCGGGCGCTACGCCGGCAGCACCTGGTTCGCGGATGCCTTCGCCACGGAACTCGACCGGCACTGCGTCGCCCAGGTCGATTGCGACAGTCCGGGCTGTCGCTGGGCCACCGAATACACCAAGCTGTCCTGCATGGCCGAGGCGCGGTCTCTGGTGACCGAGGTGATCCAGCAGGTTGCCGACAGGACGCCTGAATGTGTGCGCCCGCCGCGCGCCGGCGACTACGCGTTCAACAACATCGGCCTGTCGAGTTTCTACATGCTGTCGTCGAAGATGCCCGACGACCTGCGCGCCGAGAAGGGCTACTACCCGGTTGGCGGTTGCGGCGGCAATATCGGCTGGCACACGGAAAACGATACGCTGGAGATCGCCGACCGCGACATCCTGATGACCGATATGAAGGTCTATCTGCTCTCCGTGTTACGTGTGGCGATGGGCGAACGGCTGCCCTTCGACTGGCGCCTTGCGGTCGACGATCTGGCCCAGACCGTCGACCGCTATCAGGCGAGCGCCGGTGACCGGCTCGACCTGAAGCCGGCGCGCGAGGCCGTCGATACGCTCGCCGATCAGCTCGCGCGGTTCTATCGCGCGGCAAACAACGGCAATCTCGAAGCAGACGAGACCAACACGGTGATCCGGCGCCTGTCGCGCATCCTGGTGCCGCTCGACTACACGCGGGGGCCGCGCTTTGACCACGATCCCGCGCTCGCCGTGCCGCCGCTGCCGATCCTGAGCCTGGCGAGCGATCTCGATAACCTCGACGACGACCAACGGAAGTTCGCGCTTGCCCAGTTGGTGAGGGGCCGCAACCGGGTCGTGGCCACGCTCGACGAAGCCACCGGAATCGTCGCCGACGTTTTGCGACCATCGTGACCGTCGACCTCTCGGGCTCCGTTCCGACGTCGGCGCAATCCTAAATCTGCTGACGCGACAAGATCGGCTCGTCGATATCCACGGCGTGTGCGCCAATCGCCGCGAGGCCCAGGCGCACGCCGGCAGCGGCCGTCTCCACTGACATGCTGGGCGCACCCAGATTGTGGTTGAGAGCCGCGACTTCCGGCAGATGAGGCAGATGAATCCAACCGGCCCGGATGTCCCATCCCTTCAGCGCGATCTGATGCAGGATGCCGTACATCAGATGATTGCAGCAGAAGGTGGCCGTGACGTCGGAGATGTCGGAGGGAATGCCGCCCTCGCGCATCGCCTTCACCATCGCGCGGATCGGCAGCGTCGCGTAGTAGGCAGCCGGCCCGTCCGGCACCGTCAGCTCGCCCTGCATGGCGCGCCCGGCGTTATCGCGCAGTTGGTAACGGGTGCAGTCGTTCAGGTTCTGCGCGATACGCTCCACCGTCACCATCGAACGCCCGCCGTATTCGCCCATCATGACAACAGTCTCGGGCCGAAGCTCTTCAATGGCGGCGCAGACGACATCGATGCAGGTGAAGAACGTGTTGGGAATGATGCGCGAGACGACCTGTGCGCCGTCAATGGTCTCGCCGTCCAAAGCATTCGCCACCTGCTCGGCGGGATTGATAGGTGTGTTGCCGAACGCTTCAAAACCGGTGAGCAGGATAGTGGCCATCGGATCGGGTCTCCCTGGGGCGGTGGTGGTCAGGATCAACTGTGCGCCCGCCGGCATGGCGGGGCAAGGCACGTCCGCCCCTTGCGCTGCGGGAGACCGGCAAGATCAGAGATGCTAGCCTGAGACGCAACGAGAACGGTGAACGCATGACCTTGCCCAAAGCCATTCTGCTCGATCTCGACGATACGATCATCCAGGCCCATGGCGCGCAGGGCGATGCCTGGCGCCAGGTGCTCCGGACCTTCGCCGATCACGACGCCATCGACGACCACGACCACCTGCACGATCACGTCGTCACGTCGGCACGCGCCTATTGGGCCGATCCCGAGCAGCACCGCATCGGCCGCCAGGATATCCGCCAGGCGCGCCGCGACATCGTCGCCCAGGCCTTTGCCACCATCGAGCTGGTCCACGACGAACTCGCCCACACCATCGCGGATGCCTTCAGCGACCACCGCGAGGCCGCCATGAAACCCTTCCCCGGCGCCATCGAAACCATCGACGAGCTGCGCCAGCGGGGCGTCGCCCTGGGCCTCGTCACCAACGGCGGCGCCGACGGCCAGCGCGCCAAGGTCGAACGCTTCGACCTCACCCACCGCTTCGACCATATTCTGATCGAAGGTGAGTTCGGCATCGGCAAGCCCGAACCCGCCGTCTTCCTGCACCTGATGGAGCAGTTGGAGAGCACACCCGACACCACCTGGGTCGTCGGCGACAACCTGGAATGGGAGGTCGTCGCGCCCCAGAAACTCGGCATCCACGCGATCTGGTGCGATGCCTACGGCAACGGCCTGCCGGAAGGCAGCGACATCAAGCCGGACCGCATCATCCAGGCGCTGCCGGAGCTGCTGGAACCTGTCGGCGGCTAGGGCTTCAGGGGTACGCCTTCGGTGTAAGCTACGGTTGTATCGCAACGTGATACAATCGGGTTATGCGTGTAGATGGCCACTTTCGACAGGAGACGGCTCGCACACAGTTGGCGAGCACCCTTGGATTCGCCCTGCTCCTGACTTTTTTCTCGGCGTTAGCATTCGGTTCGACAGCATACTCAAAACCGCTGATCGCCAGTCACAAGGAGATCGCCGAGCAGGCGGCCAATCTCGACGCTTGCCTGGATAGGCAGCTTTCCGCCGCAGCCCGTGTTGCCTTTTGCAGCGAGGTTATTGAGAACGACCCACTGTCATTCTCGTTTCGCGCCTACCTCGGCCGAGCTGAGGTCTACCGTGAGATCGACAACGCCGAAGACGCGTTGCGCGATTTGTCATCAGCCCTTCAGGAACGGCCAACAAGCGAGGAGGCACTGATCGCTCGCGGGCACGTCTACCTACTTATCAGCGACTTCGGTTCTGCAATGGCAGACTTTCAGGCGGCGCTTGCCCATCATCCGTTCAGCGCTGCGGCTCGTCGGGGTTGCATTCAAACAAAGCAAATTGGTGACCAACTTGGCAGTGACGAAGAACTTCTTCTCGACTGCTTTAGTGACGTGGGAATCGAACCGGCGTTTGCGAGCCTGTTCGATCCGCACGCACTGGAGTTGATTCAAAACACCAAGGACGCCATTCACTGGAACAGAGACTACGATGCGGCGTCGAGCCTCGCGCATGCAGCGCAGCTCGATCCAGGCGCCACATTCTGCCTGCTCTTCTACGGTCACGAGCACGCGTTCATGCTTCGCGACTTCGACCGACGAACGCGGCCGGAGGCGTACGTGGAAACAACCTTGCCACTGTCCTTGGAAGAGATCGAAAGCCGTTTGTGGCAGGACCCGACGGATACTGCAGCGTTGCGCGAACGGGGTCTGTTGTACTCGACCGTGGGCGCATGGCAACGCGCCATCGGAGATTTCGAAGCCGCCCTTAAGACCGAGCCGAGTTCACCGAACCTGCTCGTCCTGAACGCAACGGCGCGGTGGATCATGAGCAAAAACCCGACCCTGGCTCAAATCATCTATCCTGACGCCTATGCAGAGTACTTTGATCCCGCAAGGATGCTCAGCGATCTCGACCAAGCATCTGCGGCAGGCCTCGACGATCCTCTGCTCCACCTTGTACAAGGCGATGTGTACCGACTCGCACAAGCAGATGGCCTCAGTGAGTACCAACTGCGGGCCGCGGAACGTGCCATTGCGTCGTTGCCCGAACTAACGTCAGCAGAGCCAGCCATGGCCATGCTGGCGCACGACGCTCATCAAATGAGGGCATTCTCCCTGATGGACTTAGGAGATCTCGACGGCTTTCGCGAAGCAGTCGGGACATCAGGCGATCTTGCTAGCCTGTGGGCCGACCAAATGAGCGAAAAATGCCCCAATCGGCGATGAGGCAACGGTTCGTTTTGTTGGCCGTTGTCTTCTCTATTGGAGCGTTTGCGGTGTGCGCATCTCCAAGAGGTGCCCTTGCGGATCTAGAGGCGTGTCTGGGTAACACCATTGGCCCGCAGTCGCGGATCGAGGCGTGTACACAGGCGATCGATGACGGCGGTCTCGACGAAAGTGAACTCGCCGCAGCCTATCGCGCCCGTGGCACGGCCTATGACCAACGCGGCGAATACCTCAAGGCCATTACCGACTTCGATCGAACGTTGCGTCTCGACCCGACCGATGTCGACGCACGCGTCGCACGCGCCGAGGCGTACATCGCGGTCGGATCATTCGAAGGCGCACGACGAGACTACCGCCGTGTTCTCATGTTGGCGCCTGACCACGCCGATGCCCGACAAGGATGCATCGACGTGCTTCTCGCCATGGATCTCGATAACCAGACCGAACAGGCGCTCGACCACCAGTGCGCCATTGTCACCTTCGACGCCCTCGCCTATGCGCAAGCGATGCACGCGACAGGTTCAGAACTTCTAGACGTGAGTGAGATTGAAGCTGCGATCCAGGATCTCGTTTGGGAGATAGAAACATGGCGGTCTCGCCGCGACTACGACAAGGCGGCAAACGCCTATTCGCTCGCCCGGCGTCTCGACGCGGATATTCTGGCATGTCTTTACACCAACTATGATGCGCCCTTGTTGGACGCCTATGATCGAAGCGTTCGCCCCGATGCCTATGTCGAAGATGCCGCTCGTCCAACGTTGGATGAGCTCAACATCATTCTCGATTCTCACCCTCTTGATCCCACCGCCCTGCGCGAACGCGGTCTCCTCTACATTCAGATTTCCGGTTTTGAGCGGGCCATCGAGGATTTTGACCGGGCAATGGATAGCGACCCCCATCCCGAGCAGGCACGGGCAGTAAGGGGGCTAGCATGGTGGGTCTACTACCGATACGAGCTTGCACTCGACGACCTTGGTCAGGCGATGTCAATGGGAGAAGAACATGTCGTTCTTCATCTCGCTCGCGGGCTTGCGCTTGAGCAACTTCGACGATTTGATGAGGCGGTTGACGAGCTCAATCTCGTTATTGCTGACCTGCCGGACGAAACGTCCGATGTCGATGTCTTGAGGATGAAGTCGCTTGCTTACTCAGTACGTTCAATTGCAAAGCTCAAGATGGGTGACCCTGACGGAGATTGGGAGCAAGACTTCGACCAGTACTGGGACTTGGCGGGCAAGTCGATCAGTCTCGCCAAAGCACACTGTGCCGTCGACTGAATGCGCCCTAGCCTTCCCGTCCCCGCCAATCCCGCCTGAGCTCGCGCGCCATCAGTAACGCCGGACACACGAGCATGCGCATCGGCGTGACAGCACGTCGGCGCTAGAGTCGATCCGCTCTTGAACAGACCGCACCGCAATGCCGCCAAAACCGGCGAATCCGTTCTAGATCTGCCAGCGCGAAAGGCTGGGCTCGTCGATATCCTCTGCATGGGTGACGATCGCTGCGAGGCCCGCGCGCACACCGGCGGCGGCTGTCTCCACCGACATGCTCGGCAAGCCAAGATGGTCGTCGAGCGCGGCGACCTCCGGCAGGTGCGGCAGATGAATCCAGCCAGCCCGGATGTCCAGGCGGTTGACGGTGATATGATGCATCACGCCGTACATCAGGTGGTTGCAGCAGAAGGTGCCCATGACGTCGGAGATATCCGAGGGGATGCCGGCGTCGCGCATGGCCTGCACCATCGCCCGCATCGGCAGCGTCGTGTAGTAGGCGGCCGGCCCGCCCGGCACCGTCGGCTCGCCCTGGGTGGCGCGCCCCTTGTTATCGGCCAGCTTGTATCGGGTACCGTCGTTCAAGTTCTGCGCAATCCGCTCGACCGTCAGCATGGCGCGCCCGCCATATTCGCCCATCATGACGACGGTCTCGGGGCGAACTTCTTCGATCGCCGCACAGACGGCATCGATGCAGGTGAAGAAAGCGCTGGGAACGATGCGCGAGACGACACGCGCGCCGTCGATCTCATCGCCGTCGAGGAACTTCGCCACCTTTTCGGCGGGGTTGATGGGCGTGGTGCCGAACGGCTCGAAACCGGTGAGCAGGATGGTCGTCATCGGATCGCGACTCCTCATAGCGATGGTAACGGATGGCAGACTGTGCGTCGGTGGACACCGGCGAGCAAGGCATGATGGACGACATGGATGTGGAAACACCCCCGCCAAACGTCGACAAACAATCGATCGATCGCTGATGCCCTGCCCCCTGACCTTCCCGTCCCCGCCAATCCCGCCTAAGCTCGCGCACCAACGATAACCCTGGGGACACGAGCATGCGCGTGGGTGTGGAGGTGGGCGGAACGTTCACCGATCTGGTGGCGGTCGGGCCGGACGGGATACGGGTCACCAAGGTGCCGAGCGTGCCGGCGGCGCCCGACGAGGGCGCGTTCAACGCGCTGGTTTCGGCCGAACTCGATCTGGGTGCGGTCGAGGATCTCGCCCACGGGTCGACCATCGCGACCAACGCGGTGCTGGAGAGGAAGGGCGCCAAGGTCGCGTTCGTCACGACCAAAGGCTTCCGCGACATCCTGATCATGCAGCGCCACAGCCGCTCGCGCGTCTATGACCTGACGTATCAGAAACCGGAACCGGTCGTGCGCCGGCGCGACAGCTATGAAGTCGCCGAACGGCTGTTGGCCGACGGCAGCGTCGAGGCGGCGCTCGACGAACAGGCCGTGGTCGACGAGCTGATCCCGAAGCTGAAGGAAGGCGGCTATGAGGCCGTCGCGATCTGCCTGGTCAACGCCTACGCCAACCCGGCACATGAAGAACAGCTTGCCGGGATCATCGCGCGCCATTGCCAGGACATGCAGATCGCCTGTTCGTCGGCGGTCAGCCGCGAGTTCCGCGAATACGAGCGCGCCTCCACGACGACACTGTCGGCCTATGTGCAGCCCGTCATCAACCGCTATCTCGAGCGCTTCGAAGACCGGCTCAACGGCGGCGGGTTCACCGGCCGCTTCTCGGTCATGCAGTCGAACGGCGGGCGCCTGCCGGCCGACGGTATGCGGCGCAACGCGATCACCGCGCTGCTGTCGGGGCCTGCGGCCGGTGTCATGGGCGCGGTGCGCCAGGTCGGACGCTCCGGCTTCCATAATCTCATCACCTTCGACATGGGTGGTACGTCGACTGATGTTTGCCTGGTGACCCAAGGCCAGCCGGAGCTGACGTCGGAATTCGCGCTGGACGGTCTGCCGATCAGGACGCCGATCATCGACATCAACACGGTGGGCGCGGGCGGCGGTTCGATCATCTGGGTCGACGACGGCGGCATGCTGCGCGCGGGCCCGCAAAGCGCCGGCGCCGATCCCGGGCCGGCCTGTTACGGGCGCGGCGGCACCGAGCCGACCATCACCGACGCCCATGTGCTGCGCAAGACGCTGAGGCCCGACGCCTTCCTGGGCGGGCGCATGACGATTGACGGGGCGGCATCGGCACGCGCCTTCGAACCACTCGCCGAACGGTTCTCCATGTCGCTGCAGGAGATCGCCGACAGTGCCATCCGCGTCGCCGACGCCAACATCGTGCGCGCCATGCAGATCATCTCGACCGAGCGCGGCAAGGACCCGCGCGACTACGCCATGGTCGCCTTCGGTGGCGCCGGGCCGTTGCACGCCTGCCGCATCGCGGAGGATCTGGGCGTCGGCACCGTGGTCGTGCCGCCCAACGCGGGCGTGCTGTCGGCCTATGGCCTGATCGCCGCTGATTACCGCCAGTTCGATTCGACGACGCGCAAGATGCTGGTCGACGACGCGACACCCGCCGCTGTCGCCGAGGTGTTCGAGGAGATGCGCAAGCGCGCGATCGAGCGGTTCGTGCTAATGGGGCTGGGCCACGACCCCGATCTCACGTTCATCGCCGACATGCGTTTCGTCGGCCAGGCCTTCGAGGTCGCGGTCGAGATCGACCACACCGCGCTCGACGCCTTGACCGGCGACACGTTGCGCCAGCTCTTCGCCGCTGAGCACCACCGCGTCTTCATGCATGGCGGTGACGCCGGCAACCCGATCGAGATCGTCGCCTTCCGGCTCGGCGTCACCGCGCCGCTCGACGAGATCCCGGTGCTGTCGGAAGAGACCGAGGAAGCGCCCGCGCCGGCAACGGCCTGGACCATGTGGGAGCACGGTGGCGAACATGGGGGCCAAGCGGGATCGCGCGCCACCATGAAACCCGGCGACAACCTCGCCGGGCCCTATCTGCTGGAGGATACGACGTCGACCATCTCGATCCCCGATGGCTGGGCGGCTGAGCTTGACGACCACCACAATCTCGTCCTCACGAAATCGCCGTGACGGCAGACGGCGCGACGTCAGGCATGGCAAGCGTTGGCGCCGGTGCGTGACACCTCGCGGACCCGCCGCCCCTGGCTGGGTCTGACCTTCCTTCTGGTTGGCATTCTGCTGGTCGTCGCCGATCAGACGATAACGGCCGTGCTGTTGCCCAGTATCGATCACGACCTTGAAATCGGTCTGGATCTGGCCTCGCTCTCGATCACGGTGTTCATGATCGCCGCGGCCGCGACACTGGCGCCGCTTGGCCAGATTGCCGACGTGATCGGCCGTCGCAACATGCTGGCCATCGCGCTTGTCGGGTTCGCCGTCAGCAGCGCCATCACCGGAAGTGCACCGGATATCGTCTGGCTGATGGTCGGCCGGGCGCTCCAAGGTATCGTTTTTGCCGCCATCGCACCGTCGACCCTGGCGCTCCTGAACGCCAACTTTCCCGAAGGTCATGAGCGCAACCTCGCCTTTTCGTTATGGGCGACGGCCTCGGCTGTGGCGGTCGCGGTTGGACCGCTCATCGGCGCGGCGTTTGCTGAGTTCGCCTCGTGGCGCGACGTCTTTTACGTGAGCATTCCGCTTTGCATTGGCGCCGCCGCCGGTGTCCTGCGTTTCTTTGCCAACGACCGTCCGGAAAACGTGACACCGGCATTCGATTGGCCGGGCATGGTTCTGCTCGCCACCGGCATGGGCGCCCTGGTCTTCGCATTCCAGGAAGGGCCGTCGCTCGGCTGGGTCCGTCCGGCGGACGGGACGACTCTCACGATCGCCGGTCTTTCACCGATCCCGCTCCTATTCGTCGTGGGCTTGCTCTTTTTGATCGTCGTGACACAGGTCGAGCGGAAGCGCGGCCGCGCCGGGCGTGCGGTCCTGATGCGCCACGATTTGCTGACCGTTCCCAGCTTCCGCAAAACGATGCTGGCCAGTGCCGCCATGTCGATGGCGCTTTACGCCATGGTGATCTTCATCGCGATCTACGTGCAATTCGTGCTGGATCTGGACGCACTGACCGCAGGCGCCGTGCTTACCGTCCTTGGCGTCGCCCTGGCGGCAGGCGGCATGTCGGCCAGCGCGTTGCTGAGGAGTATTCGCCGTCGGTATGTCGTGAGCCTCGCGATCGCCGCCCAGGCCGTCGTGCTCATCGCCATGGCCGTCATCGTCGGCTATTCGCCGCCGCTCGTCGTACTGGGCTTGCTCGTTCTGCCATTCGGAGCGGCTTACGCCATGGCATTTTCCGGCATGATGGCCCAACTCCTGATCGACGTACCGGAGCCGCTCGCCGCCAGGGCCAGCGGTATCTCGGCCATGGTGCGTCTCGGCCTTGATGCCCTGGCCACCGCCATCATCGTCGGCGCGTTCATCGGCATCGCCGTCGGCGAGGTTCAACCCACGCTTGATGACACACCCTCACTTACTGCCGATGAAAGAGATGCTATCGAAGCCGCGACCCACTTCCGCATTGGCGTCGGCGTCGGGCGCGATGAAGCGCAGCACGTCATCGCGCGTTTGTCCCGGTCGCCGGAGACGGCGGTGCTGGTCGTAGACCTGCGCACCGGCTTTTCCGATGCCGCGCGCACGGTTCTGTTGATCGCATTCGTCTTCGTCGCCATCGGCCTGGCGCTTTACCTCTTCCTTCCGTCCGGCGACCGAAAGAACGGGAAGGCAGCGATGTCATAGGGCGATGGCTTGGTGACAGCGCGGTATCAGGAGTGCGCCTTCAGGAAACGGCACACGTTGTCGGCCACCTGATCGGCCGCTTCCTTCAGTATTGCGTGTTTGTAATCCGGGATGATGACGAGTTCGGAGTCCGGCAATTGGTCTGCGATGAACCGATTGAGGCGCGGGTTGCAGCCGCCGTCCAGTTCGCCAGTCAGAACCAGCGAAGGCGTGGTGATCTGATTGAGCCACGGCCCCATCTCGGTCGCCGCGTAGATGCGGAAAACGGCGAGGAACACATCGGCCGGCGTGTCGGTGACTTCCTTCAACCTGGCCTTCACGGCGTCAGCATGGTCGCGCAGAAAGTCGTCGGTGAACCAGCGATCGGTCAGGGTTTCCAGGATGTTGGGAATGCCGTCGCGTTCCATCGCCGTGATGACGCCCTTCACCTTGGCCGCGTCGTCCGCCGTGCGCCCGGCCGCCGTCGACAGGAGACCCAGTGACATCACGCGGTCGGGATAGGTGCGCGCATAGGCCGGACCGATCATGCCGCCCAGCGAATGGCCGATGACGTGCGCCTTCTCGATGCCAAGCTTCGCGCGCAACGCCTCCAGATCCTCGACCAGTTCGTCGAGGGAGTAGGGCGTCGGCGGCACCGGCGAGTCGCCATGGCCGCGCAGGTCGTAGCGGATGCAGGTGAAGTCGTCCTTCAGCCGCTCGACAATGGCGTCCCAGCCCGACCGGCGTGAGCCGATGCCGTGCACCATGAAGACCGGCGGGCCAGAGCCCTCGGTCGCGTGAACGCAGTCGACAGCGGCCATGACCGAACTCCCTAGGCGCCGACCGCCAGTTCGGCGTCACGGAACTGCGGCATGACGTCTGCGGCGAAGCGTTCCATGGACTCCATGACGTCCTTGTGGCTGGCGATCCCCAAATGCATGTCGAGCGCGATCTCGTCCATGCCGAGTTCCACATAGGCGCCGATCTTGTCGACAATTTCGTCCTTGGTCCCGACGATGAGCTGCTTCATCGCGTCTTCCATTTCGTAGTCGACCTCGACGATCTCCAACGAACCGTTCTTGACCGTACCCGGCGTCTCGAAACCGTTGGTGAAGCGCAGGCCGTATTCGTAAACGACCTCACGCTTGGCCTGGGCGTCCACCTCGTCGGTCGCGACATAGGCCGAGCGCAGCATCGACATGCGCGGGCGCTTTCCCGTCGCCGCCAGCGCCTCGTCGGCACCGCGGTGGAACGCCTCCATCTGCTTGACGCCGAGCGGGAACCCGCCGCGCAGCGGTGTCGTCTGCAGGTCGTAGCCCTTGCGCGCAGTGTGATAGATGGCTTCCGGTCCCAACGCGGCAATCCAGATGTTCGGCTTGTGCGGCGAGCGCGGCATGGCGGTCAGCGAATCGAACTTGTAGTAAGTGCCGTCCCAGGACACCTCCTCAGCTTCCAGAAGCGCCTCGAGAACCGCGAGTGATTCGTCGAACCGGTCGCGCGTCTCGGCGGGATCGACACCCATGCGCTGCATCTCATAGGCGAAGGCGCCGCGCCCGACACCGAGCTCAATGCGCCCGTCCGATAGGATGTCGGCCAGCATGGCCTGACCGGCGAAGCGGCGCATATCGTGGAACGGCAACACGACGACCGCCGTCGCGATCGGCAAACGTTCCGTTACGTTGGCGACCTGGACCGCGAGCATGAGGGGGTCGGGGTTCATCAACACGTTGACGAAGTGGTGCTCGGGCACCGAAAGCCCGTCATAGCCAAGTGCCTCGGCATGGCGCGCCTGCTCCAGCATGTCGCGGTAGAGCTCGGGGTGGCTGCGCGTATCGTTGAAGTGATGACAGGACAGGAAGACGTTGAACTGCACCATCGGGCCATCCTCTCGTGGCGATGTCTATTGTCCGTATAGTCCTTATTTTACGATCGTACAATAAGAAACATCATGTGTCAGCGAAACTAGGTAAATGCTGACCCAGCATGGAGCAGCAGGCGGCGTGTGCCGCCTTGGCCGAGAAGAGGCTCGGCTCCAGGCACATCTGCAGCCACAGGCCGTCGAGCAGCGCGGTCAGTTCCCGCGCCACGCGCCGGGCATCGACATCAACACCGTCCGCATCAGCGGCCTCGGCGATCATGCGCGCGAGATCGCGCCGATAGTCGCCGTAGAGCTTGTTGTGGGTTTTGGCGATCATCGGGTTGCGCGGCACCAGATCCCAGAACGCGATCTGCACACGTCGGCGCTCCGGCGCGGCAAGCGGTGGACGCAAGGTGATATCGATCATGCGTGATAACCGCTCGCGCGCGGCCAAGTCGGTGCGTTCGATCAGCGCGCGGGTGGCATCGGCCAGCTCGAAAACCATGGCGCGATAGGTTGCGGCCATCAGGTCGTCCTTGCCGTCGAAGTGGTGGCGCAACAGGCCGGGCGACACGCCGGCCTCCTCGCAGATCTGACGCACGGTCGCCCCCTCGCCCCCATCGCGCGCCATGCACCGGCGGGTGGCGTCGATCAGCGCCTGGCGGCGTACGTCGCGGGCCTCACGGGTGAACTTAGGTGCCCTTCCGGACGATTTGGCGGTTGCCATGACAACAATGCTTTGGTGCTGGATACGCCATGGCTACGCCGCGATGGGCTTCAGGTAAAGCGATGTTGTAGGATGGCGCGCCATGACGACACCGAAACCCACCGCCCTCGACCCCGTCGACTACGCCGTCATCAGCCAGGGCCTGATCGCCGCGGCGCGCGAGATGGGCGCGAAACTGGTGCGCTCGGCCTTCTCAACCGTCGTGCGCGAGGCGGCCGACGCGTCGGCGGCGCTGATGGACCGACGTGGCAATGTGGTGGCCCAGGCCGAGATGATCCCCATGCAGCTGGGCTCCATGAAGGCGACCTTGGAGGCCTGCGCCGCGCTCGATCCAATCGAGACGCTGGTCGAAGGCGATTTCTATATCTCCAACGATCCCTATAACGGCGCCCAGCATTTGCCGGACGTGTTCATCTTTTCGCCGGTCTTCTTCGACGGCTGGGTGATCGGCTTTGCCGCCTCCGTCGCCCATCACCTGGAGTTCGGCGGCGGCGCGCCGGGCATCAACGCGGGCGCCACCGATATCTATCAAGAGGGCCTCAGGATCCCGCCCGGGCGTTACAACATGGCGCGCGACTGGCATGGCGGGCCGCTGCACCGGCTGATAGCCAGCAACATTCGCGTGCCGCAACTGACCATGGGCGATTTCGACGCCCAGTTCGCCGCCAACGGCGTCGGCGCGTTGCGGCTTAAGGAACTCGCGGCGAAGTACGGCGCCAACGCTTTGGATGCGGCCATGCAGGAGTTGATGGCCTATTCCGAGCGACGCGTGCGCGCGGCGATCCAGGCGGTACCCGATGGCACCTATCGCGGCGAGGACCGGATCGACGATGACGGGGTCAGCGACGAGCCGCTCGTGATCCGCGCCGCCGTCACCATCCAGGGCGACAGCGCCCATGTCGATCTGGCCGGCACCAGCGAACAGGTGACGCGCAACCTGAACAGCCCGCGATCGTCGACCTTTTCCGCGGCATTCACCGCACTGAAGGCCGTTCTGACCAGCGCCGACATTCCGTTCAACGAA